>CAMJVA010000054.1 GCA_946409145.1 uncultured Enterococcus sp.
GAACCTCCATGACAAATAACAAAATAATCTGCCAATAAAGAGACTTCTCTCACATCTAAAGCCACAATATCTTGGGCTCTTTTACTATCTGCCGCCTTGACGGCAATTTCTAAAATTTGTTCACTGTTACTTTTCATATATCCTCCTGTTTATTACTCTTTTTTTCCAGCAACATAATAATTATAAGTTTCAAGGGTTTTAGGATACACTCCTTGATTTTTTTCAATCAAAAATTTTAACGTCTGTTTTGTTTCAAAAATAACTCCTGCTTCTAAGCTTTCAAAAGCAATTTTTCGTGCTTCATCTACTCCAGGAAAATCGCGATTTTCTTCAATGTAGTCAGCTACATATAAAATTTCTTCTAGTAAGGTCATTTCTTTTGAACCAGTGGTATGTTTTTTTATTGCCGATAAAATTTCTTCATCTTCTACCTTTAGTTCTTCTTTTACAAAATAACTACCCACTACCCCATGCCAAATGGGATTGCCCCAACTGATTAAGTCTTTATCTAAATTTTTTTCGTTGATTTTATTTAAAAAATCTTCATTGGAGCGCTCCTTCGCATAATCATGAGTGAGCCCTGCGATACTCGCTTTAGTTACGTTCCCGTGATATTTTTCAGCTAAGGCAATACATGCTTTTTCTACTCCTAAAGAGTGACGAAATCTTTTTTTGGACATGGCGCCTTTAACTTGTTCCAGAATTTTTTCTCGTTGTAAGCCATATTTTTCATACTCTAATTTACTCATGATAAAGCCCCATTTCTTCAATATAGTCTAACACATTATCTGGCAGAAGATAACGAGGAGGACAACCAATTTTCACTCGTTGGCGAATCATGGTGGAAGAAATATTTAATTGAGGAACATCTACAAATAAAATAGGGTATAAAGAATCTCCCTGATAATTAGGGCGATTTACTCCTACAAAAGAAACTTTTTTAATCAGTTGGTCAATATCTTTCCATTTAGGTAAATATTCCACCATATCGCCACCTATAATGAAAAAATAATCATTTTCTGGGTGTTTCTTTTGTAAAGCATTAATCGTATCTATGGTGTAGCTTTTTCCCTTACGAAAAATTTCTTCTTTTTCAATGGCAAATTTTTCATTTCCTGAAATAGCCAGTTCTAACATTTTTACACGATGCTTAGGGTCAATGGTTTTTTTAGGATCCACATGGGGAGGTAAAAAACTAGGTAAAAAATCAATTCGCTCTAAGCCCAAAGTATCGCACACTGTTTGGGCCACAACTAAATGCCCCTGATGAATTGGGTTAAAGGTGCCACCAAAAAGACCAATTTGCTTTTTTTTAGAAAAACCGACTGTCTCTTCTTTTACTTGAACCGTACTTTTATACAAAGTTTCCACACTCACCTGACATCCTCCTTATAATTTTGCTACAGCTTTTGAAATTTCTTGATATTTTTCTTTTGGAGAAGCTTTAAAAACTACCAGAATTTTTCCAATAATTTGGACCACGTTGGCGTCTAATTTTTCTTCAATCATTTCCGCTGCTTCTTGTGGTGTTACCATGGTATTTTGTAACAGAGAAATTTTGAACAGTTCTCTTTTGACTAAAGCTTCGTTAATTTGTTTCAGCATTTCTTCTGTAATGCCACTTTTACCAATTTGAAAAATTGGCGTTAAATGATGGGCTTGACTTCTTAAATATCTTTTTTGTTTTCCAGTTAAGTTCATAATATCCTCACTTTATTTAAATAATTCCTTTTCTAATAACCACTTTAATTCCTTCTGGAGCATAGGCTGTTACCAAACATGGATCTTTAATGGAAATAAATCCTAGTCCACTATATACGATATCACTTTTTTCCGTAATTTTAAAAGAATGAGGAACTAATTTAGGAATATCTTTCCCATGAAGCGGTGGAGTTAAAAGTTCGCCTAAATGTTCTTCATAAAATTCATTGCTTCCTGCTGTTTTTCTCCGATGAATAGTCATTTCATTACCTACATAAACCGTGACACCGATTTTTTTTGCTGTTTCTAAATCAAAGCGAGCTAGTCCCCCTAAAAATAACGTTTGATCATTTTGTAGTTGATACACTTTTGGCTTAATTTCTTTTTGCGGGGTAATCATTTTTAATTCTTTGGGATTTAATAAATGGGCCATTTGATGCCGTTGAATAATTCCTGGAGTATCCACAATATTTTTCCCATCAGCTAAAGGAATTTCAATTTTATCTAAGGTTGTCCCAGGAAATCTTGAAGTGGTAATTAATTCTTGAAGTCCTGCTTGTTGTTTAATAATGGCATTAATTAAAGAAGATTTCCCTACATTTGTCGTTCCAACCACATACACATCTTGTCCAAGTCGTAACTTCTCAATGGTTTTTACTAAGGTGTCAATGGTGTCTTTTTGTTTACTTGATGTTAAAAGGACCTCTACAGGGCGTAAGCCTTCTTTATGGGCTTGTTCCATTAACCAATTACGTAATTTTTTTAAATTAGTTGATTTTGGTAAAAGATCCACCTTATTTCCCACTAAAAGAACAGGATTGTCTCCTACAAACCGATGAAGTCCAGGAATAACAGAACCAGAAAAATCAAAAATATCCACCACATTAACCATTAAAGCTTCTTCTTTGTTTAACGTGTTTAACAAAGCTAAAAAGTCATTGTCTGTTAAAGAAACATCTTGAATTTCATTATAATGTCTTAAGCGAAAACAACGCTGACAATAAACTTGTTCCTCAGAAATTTCTTTTTTCGGCGTATAACCAACTTCATTAGGGTCTGTGTTTTGGAGTTTTGCCCCACAACCAATACAATAAATCTCTTCCATTATTTTAAAGTCCTTTCAAAGGGAATACCATTTTTATACAATTTTTTAAGAATTATTTTTTCCAATCCCCGATTAAATTTCGTATTCCAAGCGTCACTTTCTACCAGTGGTCTCACTAAAATAGATCTAATTTGAAAATTATTCGCTGCTTTAATATCCGTCATGATTTGATCTCCCACCATAACGAGGTTTTCTTTTGGTAAATTTAAAATTTCTGCCGCTTCTTTTAATCCTTTGGTAAAAGGTTTTAAGGCTCTAGAAACATAAGTTAAACCAAGAGAAGTAACGACACGGTGAATTCTGTCTTTAGAATTATTGGATACCACCACAACAGGAATATTGGCTTTTCGCATTTTTTCAATCCATTGGCGTAACTCAGGAGTTCCATCTGGATTGTTCCACGCCACTAGGGTATTATCTAGGTCTACTAAAACACCTTTAATCTTCTGTTTTTTTAAATCTTTAATATCTAAATCATAGAGGGCTTCTACCGTCCAAGTTGGTTTAAAACTTTGAAACATACTTATCTCCTTATTTTGCAAACTAAAAAAAGTGAGGTTCTCACTGAGCGCCTCACCTCCGTTTTACTTATTATACTGGAAAATGATGATTTTTGATAGTCGAAAATATTATTCCCCTTCTTCTTCAGGAAAAACTTTTAAACGAGGAAGATTTTTTTTATTAACCCACACAGAAACAGAACCATCTAAACAGGAAAAAATTCCTAAACCATCTTTTGAAATCACTACTTCTTCTTTGACATTGCCTAAACAGTCAACAAAAGTTTCTCCACCAGCTAAAGCAGACAAACTCATTTCTTTTTCTCCACCTTTACCATTGGTTAAAACCACAGCAAACCCAGAATTTGGATGAGATAAATCTCCCATACGAGTCCAACCAATCACATTAGGATCATCTAAGTAACTCACTTCAGGGCCATAAGCCAAAAAGCGCCGAGCACGCAAGAGAATTTCTAAATTTTCTCCCACTGGCTCAATATTTTGCGTGGGGATCCCATAAAGATCCCCATAAAAAACTACTGGAGTCCCTGCTTTTCGTAATAAAATTAAACTATAACTTTGTAGTTTAAACCACCCTTCCACCCAAGACTCTAAAGACTGGCCTTTTTGGGTATCATGGTTATCCACAAAGGTTACCGCCCACTCTGGTCGATTTTCTACTAAAGTTCCCTGAAATAACTGACGCATATCATAACTTCCTAAAGAATTAGAAGCTTTTTGTAAATTAAAATGTAAAGGCACATCAAATAAACGAATTAAAGAACCTGAATCATCTAAATAATTAGTCAACGCATGAATATCATCGCTCCAATATTCCCCTACGACAAACAAAGGTTTCAAAGATGCTTTTTGTCTAGAAAACAACCAGTCAATCCAAAAATCAAATTGAATATGTTTCACCGCATCTAACCGATAACCGTCTACTTTGGTTAACTCTTGATACCAAGCGCCCCAAGTGTTTAAATTTTCAACCGTTTCTTGATTATTCATATCAAGGTCGGCCCCCATTAAATAATCAAAGTTGCCATTTTCCTTATCCACATCTTCTGACCAGTTTTTCCCTTCAAAGGCAAAAATAGCATGCTCTTTATTTCTCGAATCGTAATCTACTCCATTAAAATTTTTCCAAGTCCAAACATACTCATTGTATTTTCCCTTTCGTCCAGGAAAAGTAAATTTACTCCATGCTTCAATAGTTTGTTCTTCACCTATTTCTTCATTGCGATTATTAAAAGAAAATTCTTGGGCTTCTACCACTTCTTTTTCATCGGCTCCTAAAAAATGGTTAAAAACAATATCTGCATAAACTTCCATTTCAAGATCATGAAAGGTTTGAATGCAACTTAAATACTCTTCTTTTGTGCCATATTTAGTAGGAATCGTTCCTTTTTGATCAAATTCTCCTAAGTCGTATAAGTCATAAGTGCCATAGCCTACATCATTAACTCCGGCCGCTCCCTTGTAGGCTGGAGGCAACCAAACACCTGTAATGCCCATGATTTTTAGTTCAGGAGCGATTTTTCTCAAATGATTCCAATGATGACTATCTGCTTTTAGTTCCCACTGAAACCCTTGTAAAATAGTTTGATTATCCATGGTCTCACCCTGCCTTTTCCTTTTTATTTTATTAAGGAGGAGATTTAAAAAAAAGTCAATTAAAAACCTAAAAAAGTCTTTCTCCTCTTCAGGAAAAAGACTTTTTCTTTTAAATATGCTGTTATAAGACTTCTTTTGTTTGCCATTTTCCACTTTTAAAGCGCAGTAAGAAAACAACTCCTCGAACGCCCCATTCAAAGGTCATGGCAAAAAATATACCTGGAAGTCCAAGACCAAAGTAAAGTCCTAATAAATATCCTAAACCGATTCGTACAATCCACATAGTTGAAAGACTCGTAGCAGTAGTGAAAATAGAGTCTCCTGAAGCTCTTAAAGCAGAAGGTAAAATAAAACTAATACTCCAAACTAAACAGTGCATTACCACAGCAATTAAGACTAATTTAAAAATTTCTGGAATAATTTCTGCTGGTGGATTAAATAATTTCATCCCTAGAGGAAATAAAGGTAACATTAATAAATCTACTACTAAAAAAGCGACACAGCCACTTAAAACAAAAGTTTTGGTGAATTTTTTTGCATCGGAAAAATTCTTTCGCCCAATACACTGACCTACAATAGGCACAAGAGCCGTTTGCATGGCTGCAGGAATAATTTCTGACATTTGCACCCAAGAAGTACCAATAGCGTTAGTGGCAATGACATTTGTCCCAAGGGAGACTACCATGGTTTGAACAATAATTTTTCCTCCATTGAAAAACATACTTTCAGCGGCAAAGGGAAAACTGACTTTAATCACGTGAGCGACTTGAGTTAATTTTACTTTGATTAATTCCTTTAACTGCAAATGGAACACATCTCCATGAAGAGAAATAGTGATTAAGGCAAAAATCATGGCTAAAAAGCGAGAAATATTTAAAGAAATTACCAAACCTAAAACGCCCATGTTTAAAATATTGACTAATAAAATATTAAAAGCAATATAAAAACTGTTCATCATTAAAGAGAGTTTTAAAGAAGAACGGGTTCTCCCCACTCCTCGCAAACTACCATTGGTTCCTTCTACAATAGCTTGCATGGGATAACTTATTAAAATTCCTGTTAAATAAACCCCAGCATTTTGAAAAACATCTGCCTCAGCGCTACCAAAAAGTAAGGATAAAATAGCATGGCGAAAAACTAAAACGGTCACTGTTAAAAAACTAGCAACTAAAAAAGCCGCTGTAATAGCTCCTTTAGCGTTATCCCGAATTTTAGCGGCATTTTTTTGCCCATAAGCTTGAGAAATTAAGACGGTTCCTCCTAAACCCATAGAAGCAAAAATTTGCACTAAGAAGGTATTCAAGCTTCCCACCATATTCACTGCTGAAACAGCCGCCGTTCCAGAAGAAGAAATCATTGCGGTATTAATAAAATTGAAACTTACTAAAAAGAACTGATCAATAATAACAGGAATCAATAAGGCAAAAACTTCTTTATAACTCATTTCACTACCAGAAAAAAAACTGCGGAATTTCCCTTTAATCGTTTCCAAATAACTAGGCCTGCTTTCTTCATTGATACATTTATTATAACAGAAAAAAGAATTGAAAACGTGAACAAAAAAAATTTGTCTAGACTTTTTGAAAAAAGATAGCCATAATGAATTTATTACAAGAAAAGGAGTTACTTATGGAAGAGCAATTGCAATATGACACTAGCTTTCGCTTTAAATGGGGCGTTGGATTTTTAATTGAAATGCTAGAAAATACTTTAAAATTAAGTCCTGATTTATTGCTAACAACCCCTTATTATGCCTTAGAAGGAAATGTTTATACTTACAACAGTACAGAAAAAATGTTCACTGAAAGTGAAGGCTTAGTTTTAGAAGGTACTGGGACAAATTTCGTTTTAAAATTAGCTAAAGATGATTTTGATCGAATGGTAGCTTTTAATGAAGACGATCCTGCCCATTTAAAAGAACAATTGATTACAGAATTTTCTAATACAGACCAAGTGGTGGATGAAAGTCGTCTCACTTTACTTCATGAAACTTACGATAACATGCCTTTATTAGATACTATTTTAACGTACACTAATTTATCTTTAAATTTTCCAGACGAAAATACTTTAATCATTGAAGATCCCGCTCCACAAAAAATCGATCCAGCTTATCATTTAGTGTAAAATTTTTAATTTCTTGAACCTAAAAAGAGCCCCTTTCCTAGATTTTTCTGGAAAAGAGCTCTTTTTTTAAGTTAAGGAAGAAGCTTTTCAATTTTTTTTACATTTAAATCATTTGGGCTAAAATTTTTTCTTTATGTGGGAGATTTAGTTTATCAAAAGTTGTAAAAATAACTTGAAGCTTTTGCCCATTTTTTTCAAATTGGAGACTATATTCTTTAGAAAATCTTTTTCTTTTAATCTCTGTATCGGAAAATTCATTTTTCAATAGATCAATAGGTAAATTGTCTAAGGCATCTTTTGGTAAATAAATCATTAAAATCCGTTCAAAATCTTGAAAATTCTCATCTTCCACCTTCACTTCTAATAACCGACGAATGTGATATGCTAAAGCTTTTAGACCAAAGTCCAAGGTTTTATAAGGATTGAGCACTTGAAAAGCAACCATTTGACTTTTCCTTTCATCCATCCAAGGGAAAAAAGCCTTGGCATTTAAATATCCTCGGAGCACATCTACTTTTTTCTCTCCAGAAGAAAGAGCAACTGTTCGCGTAATAAATAAGGTTGCTTTTGATTTCACTTCTGGTTGAAAATAATCATTACGATACTGAACACATTGGAGATAATCCCCGGTTTTAAAATATTCAATTCGCGGCTCTTTTAAAAGCCCAACGCCATTTTCTAAAGACAAATGACAAATACCTAATTGCTCACTGTATAAAAGGGCGCCATGAAGATTTCTTGGTGCTTCTTCTTTATAAGGATCTTTAAAAAGCATAGTCTTAATTGTTTTTTGTGGACTGTCAGAAAAATACTGAATTTTTTCCACTTCTTGGGCTTCTAAAAAAATTTCTTTTGGCACTACTTTTTCATATTCCTTAGAAACATACATTAACCAACAAGAGGTAAACAGCAAATCTTCATAATACAAATCACAACCAGGAAATTGGCTACAGTCTACTAAAATTTCTCCTTGACTATTTTTATATTTTGCCAACTTTTCCTGCTCAAAATGAGATTCAAAGGTTCTTTTGGCTATTTTTTTAACATTACTGTGTAAGTATTCTCTTTCAGCTCTACCATAACCGTATAAACCGTACTGTTGTTGCCAAAGATCAGAAAAATCAAGGAGTAAAGGGGCATACTGGTAAAAGGTGTCTTGAGTTAGAATAAATTTTAAGGTCACCGCATTTTGAGTAATTTCTGCATTAAATGTCCCCACTTCTGTTTGGAAAAAATAATTTTCCTGAGAAAAATCTCCTGCTTTTACTTGAGCGTAAAATTTTTCTAAGGAACTCCTTGAAGAATTTTCTTCTGTTAAATAACGCATAAGCGTGAGCCCTTTTAAAAGTGCTTCCTGAAGTTTTTCAAGCTTTAAATCACAAGACTGATGAAATAAAAAAAAGCGGGTTGAACGAAGGGTTTCCATTTTTCTCACCTTCTTTTCTCATTATATTCTAATTATAACCTATGTCTTTTTTATTTACCAAAAAAGAACTCTTTACAAATGAAAAGAAAACATAGATAATCAAGACAAATTCATGAAGGAGGCGCTACAATGGGTTTAAAATTTCAAAAAGAAGACAATTTAGATAAAATGCTGGAAAATTTTGTCACCTTACCTTCTGATCAGAAAGTTAAAGAAGAAGATCCTATCTTAAAAAAAGCCATGGAAAATTTTGACAAAAAAGAAAAAAAAGATACTAAAAAATAAAGGAATGAGGCGTGGCCTCATTCCTTTATTTTTTAAATATTTTTATAAATAACTTTCAATAACTTCCCAAGCCTCGTCTAAGCCAGTTTTATCCACTGCTGAAAAAGGAACTAACACATCATTAGGATCCATATCCAAAGTTTTTTTAATCACATTTTTGTGACTTTCCCGTTGATTTCTAGGAATTTTATCCACTTTTGTCGCCACCACAATCACCGGCAA
>CAMJVA010000055.1 GCA_946409145.1 uncultured Enterococcus sp.
GCCCCAGATGTCATTGTCATTGTAGCTACCATTCGCGCCTTGAAAATGCATGGAGGAGTAAAGGAAACAGAATTAGAAAAGGAAAATCTCTCAGCATTAGAAAAAGGCTTTGCTAATTTACAAAAACATGTGGAAACCATGAGTTCTTACAATCGTCCTGTGGTGGTGGCGATTAATCAATTTACCAGTGATACTAATGAAGAAATCAAACGGCTAAATTATTTATGTGACCACATTGGCGTTTCTTGTGTTTTAAGTGATGTTTGGGCCAAAGGTGGAAAAGGGGGACTTTCCCTTGGAGAAAAAATTCTCGAAATTTTAGAAAATGATTCTCCAGAGTTTATTCATCCTTATGACACCTCTTCTAGTTTAGAAGAAAAATTAAATGCTATTGTCCAAAAAGTTTACGGAGGAAAAAAAGTTGAACTCAGTCCAAAAGTGAAAAATCAGCTAAAACTTTTCGCCGCATACGGTTGGGATCGTTTGCCTGTTTGTATGGCAAAAACCCAATACTCTTTATCCGATAATCCCAAAGCCTTAGGACGACCAGAAAACTTCACCATTACTATTCGCGAATTTGTGCCAAAAATTGGCGCTGGCTTTATTGTAGCCATGACTGGAGATATTTTAACGATGCCAGGACTACCTAAATTACCTAATGCTTTAAAAATGGATGTCACTGATAACGGAGAAGCGATTGGCTTGTTTTAGAAAAGAACAAGGGTAAGTTTGCTTAATTACCCTTGTTTTTTTGTAATAAGAGAAAAGAGTGATAAAATGACAGTAATAAAGCGAAAAACTAATTTTTATGGGTACGGAACGCCCTTAGAAGTTTTAAAAAATGGGCAAAAGATAGGGCAAGTGAGAAGTGAAAAATCTTTCCAGTTCCAAGGAAATCCAGGGGATAAAATTCAAGTGAAGCAATTTTTGTTACGTTCTAAAGAATATGAAATTTCAGCTAATGAAAATTTAAAAGTAACAAGTAATTCCAATTTTTTTCTAATTGGTATTTTTCTTTTTGTGATATTGATCGTTTTTTCGGCTTTAAAAATGAGCCTTCTTGGTATTGGGGTTTTGGTTTTAGCTTATTTTGGTTTTTATCTCACTCATTTAAATACCGCATTTATTATTTCTAAAGAGGAGTAGGATCATGGGAGAAAATGCAGATGAATTTTTAAGTAGTTTTAATCGAATTGAAAAGTATTTAAAAGAAAGTTTAAATGCGCCAACTAATATGGGATTTTCTGAAGCGGTGAGACGTTTAAGTCGCCAAAAAGGTTCCATTGTAAAAAAATATGAAAATGATTTGTTAGAAATGGCTCAGTTACGAAATGCGATTATTCACGAAAAAGTCGCCGAAAATTTTGTCATTGCTGAGCCGAATGAGTGGGCTGTTTCTCGGATTAAAGAAATTGATCGGGCCTTAATTGAACCAGAAGAAGTTTATCCGAAGTTTAAAAAAAATGTCACAGGCTTTGAAAAAAACTTACCCATTGAAGACATTTTACAAATTATTGCCAAAAAACATTTCTCACAATTTCCTATTTATGATCATGGAGAATTTTTAGGCTTAATTACTGTACGAGGAATCGGCTTTTGGGTGGCCCAAGAAAATCAAAAAGGACCCATTGATTTTCAAACAAAAACGGCTCAAGATTTACTAGCCTTACCTTTTAAAAAACCAAATTATCGGTTCTGTGCTACGACAACACCTATTTCTCAAGTAGAAAATTGGTTTAGAGAAAATCCTTTACTAGAAGCAGTGTTAATTACAAAAGATGGGAATCCTAATGGAAAACTATTAGGAATTATTCGCCCTAGAGATTTAAGTTTTATTTAAAAAAAAGAGGTGTGACTTTGTTAATTATTTATTTTTTATTGAGTTTTTTACTTGTAGCTCTTGACCAGTGGACCAAATGGTTAACCGTAAACAATATTCCAGTGAATGGAACGAAACCTTTCATTAATGGCATTGTTTCTTTTACCCATTTACAAAATACAGGGGCGGCTTGGAGCATTCTTGAGGGGAAAATGGTCTTTTTTGCCGTGATTACTGTAGTGGCTGTTGTAGCCGTTAGTTATTTTTTAATTCGTTATGGGAAGAAAAGCAAGATTTTTGCCCTAGGTCTTTCTTTAATTTTAACGGGAGCTCTAGGAAATTTCATTGACCGCATGCGCCTAGGATATGTGGTGGATATGATTCGCTTTGACTTTTTTAATTTTCCTATTTTTAATGTGGCAGATATGTGTTTAGTTTTTGGAGTTATTATTATTTTTATTTTTGTGTTAAGAACAGATGATCACTTTTTTGAAGGAGGAAGTAAATCATGGAAAAAGTGATTACTAGTGAAAGTAGTGGACGATTAGATAAAGTTTTAGCTGAGCAATTAGAACTTTCCCGCTCTCAAGTGCAACTAAGCTTAAAAGAAAACCGGGTTTTAATTAATAATGTGCCAGTGAAAGCTAATTACAAAGTAAAAACTGGAGAAACCATTACATTAATTGAAAAAGAACCAGAAGTATTAGATTTAATTCCAGAAAATATTCCTTTAGAAATTATTTATGAAGACCAAGATGTAGCGGTTATTAATAAACCCCAAGGATTAGTGGTGCATCCTTCCCCAGGACATCCTAATGGCACCTTGGTTAATGCCCTTTTATATCATATGAAAGATTTATCCGCCATTAATGACGTGATTCGTCCAGGGATTGTTCACCGCATTGATAAAGACACTTCAGGGCTTTTAATGATTGCTAAAAATGATCAAAGTCATTTGTCATTAGCCAAGCAGTTAAAAGATAAAACTAGCCAAAGAAAATATTTAGCCATTGTTCACGGGACTTTTGAGCATGAAAAAGGAACTATTTCTGCTCCCATTGGTCGCTCTAAAGTAAATCGGAAAATGCAAAGTGTCACTAAAGATGGACGAGATGCTGTGACCCACTTTAAAGTTTTAGAAACCTTTCAAAATTATTCTTTACTAGAATTACAATTAGAAACGGGACGGACTCATCAAATTAGAGTGCATATGCAATATATTCATCATCCAGTAGCGGGAGATCCTTTATATGGACCGAAAAAAACACTTCCTGGTCATGGACAATTTTTACACGCGGGACTTTTAGGCTTTACTCATCCAAGAACAAAAAAAGAAATGGTCTTTACAGTTGAGCCACCAAAAATTTTTCAAACAACCTTAGAAAATTTGCGCCAAGGTCTTGTGCAAAATAAAAATCTAGGTTAAGATATATTTAAGTAAATACGAGAACCTTTAATTTAGTCCCGTGAGGCTAAGAAGGAAGCTTAGGTGCGCCTAGGCTAAATAGGCTAAGTCTAGCTAAAACTAACCTTCTATCCGAATACGGGTAGAAGGTTTTTTGTATTTCAAAGGAGGAAAAATAAATGAAAAAAGAAGTTGTCGACGCGGTCACTATGCAAAGAGCTTTAACAAGAATTACTTACGAAATTATCGAAAGAAATAAGGGTGTTTCAGATATTGTTTTAATTGGAATTAAAACAAGAGGCATTTATATAGCAAAACGTCTTTCAGAACGGTTAAAACAACTGGAAAATAGTGAGGTTCCTGTTGGAGAATTAGATATTACTTTATACCGGGATGATTTAAAAGAAATTGGACCTCAACCAGAAGTTAAAAAACCAGATTTTTCTTTTTCCATTGAAGATAAACATGTGATTTTAGTAGATGATGTTCTTTACACTGGAAGAACCATTCGTGCTGGTTTAGATGCGGTGATGGACTTTGGTCGTCCGAGAAAAATTTCTTTAGCAGTGTTAGTAGACCGCGGTCACCGGGAATTACCTATTCGTGCTGATTATGTGGGAAAAAATATTCCTACTTCTTCCAATGAACAAATTATTGTGGAAATGAAAGAAACAGATGGTGTGGATCGTATTATGATCGTGAAAGATTAGAGGTGAAACAATGACAGAATTTCGTAATCCAGATGCTATTTTAGATATTCAAGACAAACCTTCATTAGGTCATTGGGTGGGACTTTCCATTCAACATTTGTTTACTATGTTTGGAGCAACCGTGTTAGTGCCCATTATGGCTGGACTTGATCCAGGAATTGCTTTATTTTCTTCCGGGCTGGCTACTTTAGTGTATTTGTTTATTACGAAAAGATCTGTTCCTGCTTATCTTGGTTCAAGTTTTGCTTTCATTTCTGTTATGTCCATGTTAATGAAAACAGATGGTTATGGGGCCGTAGCTCAAGGAGCTATTACATGTGGCCTCGTTTACTTACTAGTGGCTTTAGTCGTTAAAAAAGTGGGTGCTTCTTGGATTGATAAAATTTTACCTCCTGTAGTTGTAGGCCCAGTGATTATGGTTATTGGTTTAGGACTAGCGGGAAGTGTGGCCAGTAACGCCATGGTCAATGGCGCAGGTGAGTATTCTTTTAAATATGTCTTAGTGGCTCTATTAACATTAGGATTTACTATTTTCTTTAATATGTATTTAAAAGGTTTCTTCTCTTTAATTCCCATTTTACTAGGAATTATTTTTGGCTATTTAACAGCTTGTGTTGCAGGAATTGTGGATTTTCAACCAGTGTTAGATGCTCCTTGGTTTTCTTTACCTCATTTTCAAATTCCTGGAAAAACCTATGAATTAAAAATTCATTGGAACGCGATTACCATGATGGCACCCATTGCTTTTGTGACCATGACTGAACTTATGGGAGATATTATGGTCATTAATAAACTAACAAAGAGAAATCTTTTTGAAAAACCTGGGCTGTTTCGCATTATTTTAGGAGATGGGGTTGCTCAGATTTTAGCAGGTCTTTTCGGAGGACCTCCTGTTACTACTTATGGAGAAAACATAGGCGTCTTAGCAATTACGAAAGTGCACAGTGTGTATGTTATTGGAGGCGCTGGGGTGTGTGCGATTATTTTAAGTTTTATTGGAAAACTATCTGCTTTAATTTTATCTATTCCTCAACCAGTTATTTCAGGAATCTCCTTTGTCCTTTTCGGGGTCATTGCCAGTTCTGGAATGAAAATTTTAATTGATCAACAAGTAGATTTAAATCAAAAACGGAACTTACTTATTTCTTCCGTCATTTTAATCGTTGGAGTAGGGGGCTTAATCTTACAAGTCGGTTCTTTCCAATTTTCCGGCATGGCACTAGCAGCTATTTTAGGCGTTATTATGAACTTAGTTTTACCAGAAAAAGCGCGAAGTGAGGAGAAATAATGAAACATTTTTTATCAGTAACTGATTTAACCTTGGACGACTTAAAAAAATTACTTCAAAGAAGTGCTGAATTTAAAAAAGGAGCTATCCCAGAAAATTTTTCCGACTTTTTTGTGACTAATGTTTTTTTAGAAAACTCTACTAGAACTCATAAAAGCTTTGAAGTGGCTGAAAATAAATTAAATATGAAAGTTATTTCTTTTGACGGACCCACTTCTTCTTTACAAAAAGGGGAAACTTTATCAGACACCTTATTAACACTTTCGGCTATTGGAGTGGACTGTGCGGTTGTAAGAACGAGTGAAGATCGGTTTTATGAAGAACTATTAAAAGAAAAAAATTTAGAACTTAGTTTGATTAATGCAGGAGATGGATCTGGGGAACATCCTAGTCAGTGTTTATTAGATTTATTCACTATTTATGAGGAATTTGGGACTTTTGAAAATTTGGATATTGCTATTATTGGAGATTTAAAACATTCAAGAGTGGCTAGAAGTAATATGTACATGCTTAAACGTTTAGGGGCGAACTTGTATTTTTCTGGTCCAGAAAAATGGATGACCCCAGAGTTTTTAGCTTATGGCACTTATCTTCCTATTGACGAATTAGTAGAAAAAATGGACGTGGTCATGCTTTTACGTGTTCAACATGAGCGTCATGAATTTACGAAAAATTTTTCAAAAGAAACTTACCATGAAAAGTTTGGCTTAACCAAAAAAAGAGGGGAAAAGTTAAAACCTGGAGCAATTATTATGCATCCTGCTCCAGTGAATCGGGATGTAGAAATTGCGGATAGTCTCGTTGAAGCAGAAAATTCCAGAATATTTACACAAATGAAAAACGGAATGTTTTGCCGCATGGCTATTTTAGAAGAAATTGCTAAAGGGAGAGTAAAATGAAAACTTTAATTAAAAATGTCCACTTATTAAATGAAACGGTGTCCGTTCATCTTTTAATTGAAGATGGGATTTTACAAGGCATAGGAAAAGATTTTGTAAAAGAGACTGACACACAAGTCATTGAGGGTCACGGAGCTTTAGTTTCTCCTGGATTTGTCGATCTTCATGTCCATTTAAGAGAACCTGGTTTTACTTATAAAGAAACGATTAAAACGGGAAGTTTAGCGGCTGCTAAAGGGGGATTTACTACTATTTGTGCTATGCCAAATTTAAATCCTGTTCCAGACACAAAAGAATTATTTCAAGAACTAATGAAAAAAAATCAAACTGAAGGAGCAGTTAGAATTTTTCAATATGCTCCTATTACAGAAAATTTACGCTCGGAAACAATTTCTCCTATGAAAGAGCTGAAAGATGCTGGAGCACTAGGGTTTACAAATGATGGGGTTGGAGTACAAACAGCAGGGACTATGTATTTAGGGATGAAAGAAGCAGCGCGTTTAAACCTGCCACTGATTGCCCATACAGAAGATGATTCCTTACTCTTTGGTGGAGTCATGCATGAAGGGATTAAAAATAAAGAATTAAATTTACCAGGAATTCTCGGGGTAGCAGAGTCTTCCCAAATTGCCAGAGATTTGTTATTAGCTGAAGCCACTGGGGTTCATTATCATGTGTGCCATCTTTCCACTAGAGAAAGTGTAAGAGTGATTCGCGATGCAAAAAAAGCAGGAATTCATGTCACCTGTGAAGTAACACCACACCATTTATTAATGAATGAAGAAGACATTTTAAACGATCATGGTTATTTTAAAATGAATCCTCCTTTAAGAGGGAAAGAAGATCAAGAAGCTTTAATTGAAGGTTTAATAGATGGCACCATTGACTGTATTGCCACAGATCACGCTCCTCATGGCTATGAAGAAAAAAATCAGTCCATGTTAAAAGCACCCTTTGGCATTACTGGTTCAGAAACAGCTTTTTCTCTTTTGTATACAGAGCTTGTTAAAAAGGGCCGTCTTTCTTTAGAGCAACTTCTAAATGCTTTAACAGTGAAGCCGGCAGAAATTTTTAATTTACCTTATGGAAAATTAAGAATTGGTCAGCCTTGTGACTTAACCTTACTTCAACTTGAGCAAGAAGAAATTATTGAAGAAAAAGATTACGTTTCAATGGGAGTCAATACACCATTTACTGGAAGAAAAGTATTTGGCAATCCTATTTTAACCATGGTTGCAGGAAAAATTGTTTATGAAAAGAAGGTGGAGAAATGAAACGTTTATTAATTCTGGAAGATGGAACGGTTTTTGAAGGGGTTGGTTTTGGGGCCATTGGAGATGTTACAGGGGAAATTGTATTTTCAACTGCTATGACAGGATATCAAGAAAGCATCACTGATCAAAGCTATAATGGTCAAATTTTAACCTTTACTTATCCCATGGTAGGTAACTATGGAGTGAATCGTGATGATTATGAATCTATTTCTCCAACTATTAAAGCAGTCGTTGTGAAAGAACACGCGCGACTTGCTAGTAATTGGCGGAGTCAAATGACCTTGGAAGAATTTTTAATTAAGAAAAATATTCCTGGGATTTCTGGAATTGATACGAGAGCTTTAACAAAAAAAATTCGCCAGTATGGCACTATGAGAGCAAGTATAGTCGACCCTGCTGATCCTTTTGAACACGCTTATGATCAATTAAAAGCTTCCGTATTACCGAGAAATCAAGTAGCCCAAGTCTCCACTAAAACTCCCTATCCTTCTCCTGGAACAGGGAGAAATGTAATTGTCATAGACTTTGGTTTAAAACACAGTATTTTGCGAGAATTAGCCAAAAGAAATTGTAATTTAACCGTGATGCCTTATGACACTACTGCCCAAGAAATCTTAGAACTAGAACCAGATGGGGTGATGCTCACGAATGGACCAGGAGATCCTAAAGATGTGCCAGAAGCTATTCAAATGATTCAAGAAATTCAAGGAAAAGTGCCCATTTTTGGTATTTGTCTAGGACATCAACTTTTTGCCTTAGCCAATGGATGTGACACATTTAAAATGGCCTTTGGTCACCGGGGATTAAATCATCCAGTACGAGAAGTCGCTTCTGGAAAAATTGCTTTTACTTCCCAAAATCATGGCTTTGCCGTAGATGAAAAATCCGTTGATCAAGAAAACTTACTCATTACGCACCTGGAAATAAACGATCTGACAGTAGAAGGTCTTAGACACCGGCATTATCCAGCTTTTTCCGTACAATTTCACCCAGATGCTGCTCCAGGACCTCACGATGCTTTAGATTTATTTGATGAATTTATGGAAATGATGGATGCCAATAAGGAGGATGTACATGCCAAAACGCACTGATTTAAAAAAAATTATGGTCATTGGTTCTGGCCCTATTATTATTGGCCAAGCCGCAGAATTTGATTATGCAGGAACTCAAGCCTGTTTAGCATTAAAAGAAGAAGGCTATGAAGTGGTTTTAGTTAACTCTAATCCTGCTACGATTATGACAGATAAAGAAATTGCCGATAAAGTTTATCTTGAACCGATTACTTTAGAGTTTGTTTCTCGGATTTTAAGAAAAGAACGTCCAGATGCGATTGTTCCTACTTTAGGAGGACAAACAGGTTTAAACATGGCCATGTCCTTAGCTGAAAATGGTATTTTAGAAGAATTAGGCATTGAACTTTTAGGAACAAAACTTTCAGCAATTGCTCAAGCAGAGGATCGAGAACTGTTTAAAGCTTTAATGGAAGAATTAGAGCAACCTATTCCAGAAT
>CAMJVA010000056.1 GCA_946409145.1 uncultured Enterococcus sp.
AGTTCTAAAAAATTATTTAAATTAATGGTAGCTGCTCAACCAGGTTTTTCTTTCCTTTTTAACATAGTCATGGTCGTGGTTATTTGGTTAGGTGCCTTACAAATTAACCAAGGAACCTTACAAGTGGGAAATTTAATTGCCTTTATTGAATATATTTTCCACGCGTTATTTTCATTTATGTTATTTGCTACAGTATTTATGTCCTTTCCAAGAGCTAACGTTTCAGCAAAAAGAATTCAAGAAGCTTTTGATTTAGAACCAGAAATTTCTAGCCCCAAAAATGGTGTGAAAAGAGAAATCAACGGAGTTTTAGAATTTAACAATGTGACTTTTGCTTACCCAGGACACGCCCAATCTCCAGTGATTAGAAATGTAAGTTTTAAAGCGCAACCTGGAGAAACAGTGGCGTTTATTGGAAGTACTGGGAGTGGTAAATCCACATTAATTCAATTAATTCCACGATTTTTTGATACCACTAAAGGTGAAATTTTAATCGATGGAGTGAATATTAAAGATTACAATCTTGATGTTTTACGAAAAAGTATCGGTTACATTCCGCAAAAAGCTACATTATTTACTGGTACTATTGCAGATAATTTACGTCAAGGGAAAAAAGATGCTACGAAAGAAGAAATGCTCGAAGCTTGTGATATTGCTCAAGCTAAAGAATTTATTTTAGAAAAAGAAAAACAATTAGATGAAGAATTGGCTGAAGGAGGAAGCAATTTCTCAGGAGGACAAAAACAACGTCTCGCCATTGCTCGAGCCATTATTAGACGCCCTGCTCTTTATGTCTTTGACGATAGTTTTTCAGCACTTGATTTTAAAACGGATGCCACTTTAAGAGCTCGTTTGAAAGAAGAAACAAAAGAGTCAACGGTTTTAATTGTTGCTCAAAGAATTTCCACCATTATGCATGCTGATCGCATTGTTGTGCTAAATGAAGGGGAAGTTGTGGGCATTGGGACGCATAAAGAACTATTAGCTACTTGCCCGATTTATTATGATATTGCTGCAAGTCAACTGACGAAGGAGGAATTAGCATGAAAAAATCCTTTGGTAGTTTAAAACGATTATTTAAATATTTAAAACCTTATAAAGGCAAATTTATCCTTGCCATTGTTATGACTGTGATAACCGTTGTGGCTAATGCGGCTTTACCTTATATTTCAGGTTTGCCTACAACAGAAATTCAAAAAAATGTTACTGCCGGTCAAGAGGTTAATTTTCCTTATATTTTTAAAACTTTAATGTTATTTCTTGCAGTGGGCTTAATTTATATTGGGGGGCAATTAGTAGCGGGTTTTGCCATGACTAATGTGGTGCAATCGGCAATGAAAGATTTACGCCAAACAATTTCCCATAAAATTAATCGTCTTCCTGTGTCTTATTTTGACACTCACCAACAAGGAGATTTATTATCTCGGGTGACAAACGATGTGGATGCTATTTCAGGTGCTCTGCAACAAAGTTTTATTCCAATAATTTCTGCTGTCTTAAGCATTATTATGGCACTGTCCATGATGTTTTACATTAATGTGAAAATGGCTTTGTTAGCCATTTTTATGATTCCTTTATCTTTAATTATTTCAAGAATTATTGTTAAAGTCTCTCAAAAACATTTTAAAGGACAACAAGAAGCTTTAGGAAGCTTAAACGGTTATGTCCAAGAAACCTTAACTGGTTTTTCTGTTTTAAAATTATATGGTCAAGAAAAAGAAACCTTAGACGGATTTAAAAAAATTAATCATCGTTTAAATTATTATGGTTTTCGTTCCGCCTTTTTATCAGGGCTAATGATGCCACTGGTTTCTTTAACCGCTTATAGTGCCTACATTGGCATTGCTGTTTTAGGAAGTTTATATGTGATTCAAGGATTAATTTTAGTAGGGCAATTACAAGCATTTGTCCAATACATTTGGCAAATCTCTCAACCTATGGGCAATATTACCCAGCTGTCTTCTGTTTTACAAAGTGCTTCAGCTGCGACCAATCGTGTCTTTGAAATTTTAGACGAAAAAGAAGAACTACACACAGAAGATAAAAATTTAGTCTTACCAGAAAATTTCAACGGAGACGTAACGTTTTCTCATGTGGCGTTTAGTTATAGTAAGGATAAACCCTTAATTACCGATTTAAGTTTTTCTGTGAAAGCAGGACAAACTGTGGCCATTGTGGGACCAACAGGTGCTGGTAAAACAACTTTAATTAATTTACTCATGCGTTTTTATGATGTGAATTCTGGACAAATTTTAATTGATGGCATTGATACGAAAAAAATGTCTCGGGAAAAAGTTCGTTCGCTTTTCGGGATGGTTTTACAAGATGCTTGGTTGTATCACGATACGATTTTAGAAAATATTCGTTTTGGGAAACTAGAAGCTGATGATTACGAGGTAGTAGATGCCGCGAAAACTGCTAATGTGGATCACTTTATTCGAACCATGCCTGATGGTTATGAAATGGAACTAAATGAAGAAGGATCGAATGTTTCTCTAGGACAAAAACAATTAATGACCATTGCTAGAGCCGTCATTGCCGATCCTAAAATTTTAATTTTAGATGAAGCAACCTCTTCAGTGGATACACGCTTGGAAGCTTTAATTCAAAAAGCCATGGATAAAGTTATGGAAGGAAGAACGAGTTTTGTAATTGCTCACCGCTTGTCCACTATTCGAGATGCAGATTTAATTTTAGTATTAGATCATGGGAATATTATTGAACAAGGCACTCATGAAAGTTTACTAGCTAAAGGTGGCTTTTATGAAAAACTTTACCATTCCCAATTTCAAGAAGAAGCAGAATAAGAGAAACAAGTTATTTTTTTCACAATCCTAATTAAATTTTAAGAGTAAGGAAAAATTTTTCCTTGCTCTTTTTTGCATTCTGACAAGTATTTTATAATTTAATAATACTTATTCTAAATAACTATTTAAAAAAGATAAATATTCTCACATTTTTAAGCAGTGAGTTTGAGAAATACTCTCAATTAGTTTACAATATGAGAGGAGTTTCACGAAAAAAATTTACTGAGATATTTATCCATAGGAGGATGTCACATGGGGCTTTTAGAAATTAAAAATCTGCACGTTGCAGTAAACGATGAAGAAGGAAAAAAAGAAATTTTAAAAGGTGTTAATTTAACCATGAAAACCGGGGAAATTCACGCCATTATGGGACCAAACGGAACAGGAAAATCTACTTTATCAGCGGCCATTATGGGCAATCCTCATTATGAAGTCACTGAAGGAGAAATTTTACTGAACGGTGAAAATGTTTTAGAAATGTCAGTTGATGAAAGAGCTCGTGCAGGTTTATTTTTAGCCATGCAATATCCAGCAGAAATTCCTGGAATTACTAACGCTGATTTTATGCGAGCCGCTATGAATGCTAAACGAGCTGAAGATGATAAAATTTCTGTTATGGCCTTTTTGAAAAAATTAGATGAAAAAATGGCTCTTTTAAATATGCCTGAAGAAATGGCGGAACGTTACTTAAACGAAGGCTTTTCTGGGGGAGAGAAAAAACGGAATGAAATTTTACAATTATTAATGTTAGAACCTACTTTTGCCATTTTAGATGAAATCGACTCAGGGTTAGATATTGATGCTTTAAAAATTGTTTCTCGGGGAGTAAATGCTATGAATAAAGATAATTTTGGGGCGTTAATTATTACCCATTACCAACGTCTTTTAGATTATATTACTCCTGATGTGGTTCATATTATGATGGACGGCCGAGTTGTGAAAACAGGAGATGCTACTTTAGCGAAACAATTAGAAGCTGAAGGTTATGCAGGAATTGCCGAAGAATTTGGTATTGATTATAAAGAAGAATTATAGGAGGCAGCCATGACAGTAGAGATTGAAAAAATAACCCAATTATCTTTAATGGCTGAAGAACCAGATTTCTTTTTACAAAAAAGATTGGCTAGTTTTAAAGCCATGGATGACCTTTTTTTCCCTCGGTTTCAAAAAGCAAAGTATCGCTCCTTTAAACTTTTAGAAAATCCTTTAGAAGAAAGTGATACTGCTGAAGTTTTAGGAAACGTTCCTGATTTTCTACAAGTTAAAAATGGACCTGTTTTATATCAAGAAGACGAGGTCACTCTTTTTTCTCAATTAAGTCAAGATCTTGTAGAAAAAGGAGTGATTTTCACTGATTTAAAATCAGCCTTAGTGGACTATCCAGAACTTGTTAAAGAATATTATATGACTAAAGCCGTGTTACCTAACGAAAATAAATTAACGGCTTTTCACGCAGCTTTTGTGGAAAATGGAGTCTTTTTATATGTCCCAAAAAATGTGGTCATTAAAGAACCTATTGAAATGATTTTAGCGCAAAAAAATAGTCATAAAGCTTATGTTAAACATATTTTAGTCGTGGCTGGAGAAAACAGTGAATTTTCTTTCTTACAACGAGTTCTTTCAACTGAAAATAGTGAAAAATTAGTTTCAGGAAATATTATTGCTGAAGTTATTGGAAAACCAGGAGCTAAGGTTAAATATGCCGCTTTAGATGAGTTAGGAAAAAATGTTACTGCTTATTTAAATTATCGCGGTTACTTAATGAAAGATGCCACTGTGGACTGGTCGATTGGTATGATGAGTTGTGGTAATGTTTTAGGTGATTTTGATTGTGATTTAGTAGGAGAAGGTGCCCACGCAGAAATTAAAGCCGTGGCTGTTTCCAGTGAAAATCAAGAACAAATTATTGACACCAGAGTCACTAATAAAGCGCCCCATACAATAGGACATATTTTACAACATGGAGTTATTTTAGATGCTTCTCGTTTAACGTTTAACGGGATTGGACATATTTTTAAAGGTGCTCATGGTTCTGACGCCCAACAAGAAAGTCGTGTCTTAATTTTATCTGATGAAGCAAGAGGGGATGCTAATCCAATTTTACTCATTGACGATAATGACGTTACAGCAGGACACGCGGCTTCTGTAGGTCAAGTAGATCCAGAAGATTTGTATTATTTAATGAGCCGCGGTATTTCAGAAGACATGGCGCAACGTTTAGTCATTCGTGGATTTTTAGGGTCAGTGATCACTTCCATTCCCTTAAAAGACGTGCAACAAGAATTTATTAATGTGATTGAAGGAAAATTAAATGCAGAAATTTAATGATCTTAAAAAAGATTTTCCAATATTATTTCAACAAGTAAATGAGGAAGATTTAGTTTATTTAGACAATGCGGCCACTACCCAAAAGCCAAAAGAAGTCATTGAAACTTTAAACTATTATTATGAACATGATAATGCTAATGTTCATCGGGGAGTGCACACTTTAGCAGAACGAGCAACCAAAGAGTATGAAGCAGCTCGAGAAAACGTTAGAAAATTTATTAATGCTTCCTCCATTAAAGAAATTTTATTTACTAGAGGAACGACCACTTCTTTAAACTGGGTGGCACAAAGTTATGGAATGAACAATTTAACAGCTCAAGACGAAATTTTAATTTCTTATGGAGAACACCACGCTAATTTAATTCCTTGGCAACAAGTGGCGAAAAAAACTGGGGCCAAATTAGTTTATGTTGCTCTAGATGAGAATGGTTTAGTAGATGAAAATGATTTTAAGCAAAAATTATCTACAAAAACAAAACTAGTTTCTCTTGCCCACGTTTCAAATGTCATTGGAGCCATTAACCCGATTAAAAAATTCACCACTTTAGCTCATGAAGTAGGCGCCGTGATGGTAGTTGATGCCGCTCAGTCTGCACCTCATATGACCATTGATGTGAAAGATTTAGATTGTGATTTTCTCGCTTTTTCCGGTCATAAAATGTTAGGACCTACAGGAATTGGTGTTTTATATGGGAAAGAAAGTTTCCTTGAAAAAATGGAACCAGTGGAATTTGGCGGAGAAATGATTGATTTTGTTTATTTAGATGAAGCTACTTGGAAAGAATTACCTTGGAAATTTGAAGCAGGCACACCTAATATTGCCGGAGCCATTGGGTTATCTAAAGCCATTGATTATTTAAAGCAAGTGGGCATGGAAAATATTGAACAGCATGAAAAAGAATTGGTAAATTATGTTTTACCAAAATTAAAAGAAATTCCTGGACTGACTATTTACGGACCAAAAGATCCAAGTTTACACACTGGAGTTATTTCTTTTAACTTAGATGATGTTCACCCTCACGATGTGGCCACAGCTTTAGATATGGAAGGCATTGCTGTTCGTGCAGGACACCACTGTGCGCAACCGTTAATGACTTATTTAAATGTTCCTGCCACTTGTCGAGCAAGTTTTTATTTATACAATACCAAAGAAGATTGCGACCGCTTAGTCGCTGGAATTTTGGCTACAAAGGAGTTTTTCAGTCATGGGACTTTCTAAATTAGATACCTTATACCGCCAAGTTATTTTAGATCATTCGTCAAATCCTCATCATCATGGGACTTTAGATGAAAAAGCTACAGAAATTGAATTGCACAATCCAACTTGTGGTGATGTGATTAATTTACAAATTGATTTAAAAGACGATAAAATTCAAGATATTGCTTTTTCTGGCAGTGGCTGTTCCATTTCTACTGCATCTGCTTCAATGATGACAGACGCTGTTATGGGTAAAACCATGGAAGAAGCGAAAGAAATGGTGTTAGAATTTTCCAAAATGGTTCAAGGAGAAGATATTAAAAATTCAGATGAACTTGGAGATGCAGCACTACTTTCTGGAGTGGCAAAATTTCCTGCGCGTATTAAATGTGCCACGTTAGCTTGGAAAGCATTGTACCAAGCTTTAGATCAAGAAGGGGACATTAAAGAAGAAACCCTCGTTCATTATCACAAGGAGGAAGACCATGACAGAAATTAATCAAGAAGAAGAATATGAATATGGCTTCCATGATGAAATTGCGCCAGTTTATACCACTGGTGATGGTTTATCAGAAGAAGTTATTCGCAATATTTCAAAAGCTAAAGGTGAACCAGAATGGATGTTAGATTTTCGTTTGAAATCCTTTAAAATTTACGAAAAATTGCCTATGCCCACATATGGTCCTGACCTTTCTGAACTTGAATTAGATAAAATTAATTACTTCATTCGCTCAGCTAAAAAACCAGCGAGAACTTGGGATGAAGTGCCTGATGATATTAAAAATACTTTCGAGCGTCTTGGGGTTCCAGAAGCTGAACGAGCTTACTTAGCCGGCTCTTCTGCTCAATATGAATCAGAAGTGGTTTACCACAATATGAAAGAAGAATTTATTAAATTAGGCATTGTCTTTATGGATACAGATTCTGCTTTAAAAGAATATCCTGAATTATTTAAAGAATATTTCGGAAAATTAGTTCCGCCTAATGATAATAAATTAGCTGCTTTAAATTCTGCTTGCTGGTCTGGAGGAAGTTTTATTTATATTCCAAAAGGAGTAAAAACAGATATTCCTATTCAGTCTTATTTCAGAATCAACGCCGCTAACGCTGGACAATTTGAACGGACCTTAATTATTGTTGATGAAGGAGCAAGCATTAATTATGTAGAAGGGTGCACGGCGCCAGTTTATTCCACTGATTCTTTACATGCTGCTGTTGTAGAAGTTTTTGTTAAAAAAGATGGTTATTGCCGTTACACGACTATTCAAAACTGGTCCAATAATGTTTACTCTTTAGAAACAAAAAGAGCAGTAGCTTATGAAAATGCGACAATGGAATGGGTTGACGGTAACTTAGGTTCTAAAGTAACCATGAAATACCCAAGTGTCTACATGAACGGAACGGGAGCTCGTGGAACCATGTTATCCATTGCCGTTGCTGGAAAAGGCATTGTCTTAGATAACGGGGCAAGAATGCTTCACAACGCCCCAAAAACTTCCTCGACGATTATTTCAAAATCCATTTCAAAAAATGGTGGAGAAGTAGATTACCGAGGAGAAGTTAAATTTGCAAAAAATTCTGCTGGTAGTATGAGCCACATTGAATGTGACACGATTATTATGGATGAATTTTCTAAATCAGATACTATTCCTTTTAATGAAATTCATAATTCCAAAGTTTCTTTAGAACATGAAGCAAAAGTTTCTAAGATTTCTGAAGAACAACTTTTCTACTTAATGAGTCGTGGTTTAACTGAAGCCCAAGCGACAGAAATGATTGTCATGGGCTTTGTGGAACCATTTACCAAAGAGCTTCCAATGGAATATGCCGTAGAACTTAATCGTTTGATTGGTATGGAAATGGAAGGGTCTGTAGGTTAAACTGTAAAATTTAGCTAGGATTGGCTTTAAATGGCCTTTCCTAGTTTTTTTATTTTGCGTGAAATGAAAAATTCTATCTGAAACTCTATCTACTTTTTATTTTCAGTGGTAACTTTTTTGAAATTTGGTACTATATAAAAGAGGTGAATTATGAAAAAACATTTGAAAAATGGTAATTTTTATATAGGTTTAGCTGTAGTGATGATGCTTATTTTATTTATTTCTTCTTCCCAAACTTATGAGCAACAATCCCAAATTGGACTTTTAGGGAAAATATTAAGTGGAGAACCTTTCAAAGAAAGTCTAAGTAAGATTCATTTTATGTACGCAGGATCTCCTGTAAGTGTGAAAGATTCTGGTTATTTAAAATTTGTGGAATTTTTTATTCGTAAAGGGGCTCATTTTACCACTTATTTTATTTTGGGTATGTCATTTTTCTTAGGCCTTTATCCCAAAACAAAAATTATTTTATTAACAGGCTTAGTAAGCTGGCTTTCTGCTACAGGTTATGCCGCCTTAGATGAGTTCCACCAAATGTTAACTGGAGGCAGAACCCCACTATTTCAAGATGTGGTCTTAGATAGTGTTGGTGCAGATCGGAAGAGCGTCGTTAGGGAAAGAGTGTAGATCTCGGTGGTCGCCG
>CAMJVA010000057.1 GCA_946409145.1 uncultured Enterococcus sp.
CTAGCTCCTTACCAAAAGGAACCGTTATTCCAACACCATTTGGTTATTCCGCTAAAGTTTATGACCGAGGAACTACTGGAAACCACATTGATATTTATATTAGATAAAATAAACGAGTCAGAGACGAATGTTTCTGACTCGTTTTGACTTTTTAAAAAGAGTGCTCTACACTAAATAGAAAAAAGGAGGTTTTAAATTGATTAGAAAAGCAGAAACAAAAGACTTAAAAGAAATTGCTGAATTAATCTTAGTGATTTTAAAAGATATGGAATTAAATTTCTTAAAGGAAGTACCTGAGTCAGAAGTTCTAGAAATTTTGCAAGAGGCATCACAAATTCCTGATTATCGCTATAGTTTAAAAAGAGGACTCGTTTATGAAAAAGAGGGCGTTGTGGCTGGAGTGGCTTTTGGCTATCCTGATACAGATGAGCCTATTATTGATTTACCCTTAGAACAAATTTTAGTAAAACATGGTTTATCCACTGATTTAAAACTTTTTGAAGATCCAGAAACATTTCCTAATGAATGGTATTTAGATAGTATTTCTGTGGCTAAAAAATTCCAAAATCAAGGTATTGGAACACTTTTACTTGAAGCTATTCCCAAAGTAGCTAAAGAATATAACAGAGACGTTATTGGCCTTGCTTGTGACAAACAAAATCCCAATGCAAAACGCTTATACGAACGCCAAGGGTTCAAAAGTGTCGGTGTTTACAAACTTTCCGGTCATGATTACGACCATATGCAAAAAAAGATTTAAATAAGGAATTTTCAGCTTACTAAAAAATTATTTAGAAAAAAAGACAAAAAAATAAGCCGAGAACGTGTCAAAAAGTATGAGACACTCTCGGCTTATTTTTATTTTAATTTGTAGTATAACCTGGTTTGAAGTTGGAACATTTTTCTTTTTGGGTATTATACAACCAATTATCTAAAACAGAGGCGACACAAATGGCTAAGGGTGCGTTTTTTTCTTGGGGAATGGTTAAAACAAAATATTCTCCCGTTGGAAAAGTCGCCGTTGACATGGACATAATAACTTTTTTAAAGTGACGAATGGTATAATGATGTCCTTTCACATCTCCAGAGACCGTCCAACCTAAAGAAGGAATGTAGAAAAAATCTACTGGAAAAGGGAAGGCTTTTTTTAAGGTTCCTACTTTTTCATACTGTTCAAAAAGATCATAGCGACTGCCAAAAGACCAAGGAACTTTTTTTACTGTAGCCAGTAAAGAGCCATCTAAAGCATAAACAGACAAAATATTTGCTCCAGAACCCCAAGTACCTACTAGTAAAAATTGGCTTAATCCCTGAGAATTTTTCACAGTACTCGTTCCCTTTTGCCCGAGATACTTTTTTGCAATGAGATATTCAGCCACTAAAGTTCCTCCTTTATCTTTAAGTTTTAAATTTTTTTGGTTATTGTCTTTCTAAAATTTGCTCAATAGCAAAAGCAACCCCATCTTCATCATTGGTTTTAGTGACAAAGCGAGCAATGTCATGAACTTCTTTTGGTCCATTTTCCATAGCAAAACTCATTCCAGCTACTTCTAGCATGGACACATCATTAAAATTATCCCCAATCGTTGCTACTTCCTCTAAAGAAATATTTTTAATTTCTGCCACTTTTTTAACAGCTAAACCTTTTTGGGCTAAAACGTGGTTAATTTCAATATTATTTTTTCCAGAAGAAGTGACCGTAATATCTTTAATTAAGGCTAATTCTTTTTGGGCTTCTTCTAAAAGATATTCTTGATTGCTAAAAACGATAAATTTTAAAATATCAATGGTGGTATCTTTTAATACCTCAGAAAAATCATCCACAAAGCGCACATGTAATAATTCTAAGTGCGCTGCAGTCATGGCAATGGCTAGTTTTGGACTGATTTTTGGCCGAGTGGAAATGTGATGGCTTGTCGTTGCAATCCGCTTCATATGGGAATTAGAGTAGGTTCCTTTTGACGTTGCCAGTTCAAAGTATAAATGGTATTTATTTAAAATATCAATGACACTTAAGACAATATCTTGATTAATATTAATGGAAAAAAGTAACTCTCCACTTTCATCAAAAACTTGTGCTCCATTCACTGTAATCATGGGAAGGTTGAGCCCGGCTCTTTTTAAAACAGGTTTTACTTCTGTCCGCCCACGACCAGTGGCAATCATAAAGTCAATTCCTGCCTGTCTCGCTTTTAAAATGGCTAATTTATTTCCTTCAGAGATGACAGACTGACTATTAAGCAGCGTCCCATCCATATCAGAAGCCATAAGTTTTATCAAAAAAAACACTCCTTTAATAGAAAACATTCTTGCGTCTATTCTAACACTTTTTATAGGAAGAGAAAAATCTGGAGTTGTTTTAGAAAAAAATTTGCGATATTCTTAAAAAAAGGAAGTGGGAAAATGTATTCAACCTGGCATAAATTACTCAAAGAAGAGTGGGGAAAACCTTATTTTTTACAATTAAAAAAGTTCGTTAATGAAGAATATCAAACAAAAACCATTTATCCAGCTAAAGAAAATATTTTTCAAGCTTTAAAACTCACAGATTACGATCAAGTGAAAGTGGTTATTTTAGGGCAAGATCCTTACCATGAACCAGGACAAGCCCAAGGATTGAGTTTTTCTGTTCCAAAAGGCGTTTTGTTGCCCCCCTCATTAAGAAATATTTATCAAGAATTACAGACAGATTTAAATATTCCTAAAAGTACTTCAGGAGATTTAACCCCTTGGGCTAAACAAGGAGTGCTACTCTTAAACACAGTTCTCACTGTTGAAAAAGGAAAAGCGTATTCTCATAAAGGAAAAGGTTGGGAAATTTTTACTGATCGCATGATGACTTTATTAAATGAAAGAACAGACCCTATTATTTTTATTTTATGGGGAAAAGGGGCCCAAGAAAAAGAAAAAATGATTGATACTAAAAAACATTTTATTTTAAAAAGTGTTCATCCTTCCCCATTGTCAGCTTATCGAGGTTTTTTTGGCTCAAAACCTTTTTCAAAAACCAACGAGATTTTAAAAAGTTTAGGAAAAACTCCCATTAACTGGAAAATACCAAATAATTAGCTAGTACAGCTGTTACTATTTTTGCATTTTTTTAAATCTGTTAGAGAATAGATTTCTTAAGTTTCAAAGAAATAAGAATAGTACAGAGAAAAAAACTGTTTTTTTGTCTGGAAGTAGTGTATGATTGAAAGGTAAATAATCATTTGGAGGGAATTTTTGTGGAACTTTTTCAAAGCTTGACTCAAAAAATTACAGGTAAAAACATTAAAATCGTTTTCCCAGAAGCAACTGACGCACGTATTTTAGGCGCTGCGGTTCGTCTTAAAGCAGACGGCTTAGTTGAACCTATTTTAATTGGTAACGTGGAAGAAATTAAAAATATTGCTAATGATTTAGGTTATAAAACTTCAGGATTTACTTTGTTAGACCCTAACGATTATCCTGAATGGGATGCAATGGTTGAAAGCTTTGTAGAACGTCGTAAAGGGAAAGCAACCAAAGAACAAGCTGAACAAATTTTAAGAGACCCTAATTATTTTGGAACAATGTTAGTTTATATGGATAAAGCAGATGGAATGGTCTCTGGAGCAATTCATTCTACTGGAGATACTGTTCGTCCTGCTTTACAAATTATTAAAACAAAACCAGGAGTTTCTAGAACTTCTGGAGCATTCTTAATGGTTAAAGGCCGGGATCAAGAAAAATATTTATTCTCTGATTGCGCTATTAACGTTAACCCAGGTGCACAAGAATTAGCAGAAATCGCTGTTGAAAGTGCTAAAACTGCTGCTTTATTTGATATTGAACCTAAAGTAGCTATGTTAAGCTTCTCTACAAAAGGTTCTGCAAAAGCAGACGAAGTAACTAAAGTTCAAGAAGCAACAAGAATTGCTAAAGAATTAGCTCCAGAACTTGAGTTAGATGGAGAATTACAATTTGATGCAGCTTACGTTCCTTCAGTTGCTAAACAAAAAGCACCAGACTCTAAAGTTGCTGGTAAAGCAACAGTCTTCATTTTCCCAGAACTTGAAGCAGGAAACATTGGCTACAAAATTGCACAACGTTTCGGCGGGTTTGAAGCTATTGGACCTATCTTACAAGGTTTAAACAAACCAGTTTCTGACCTTTCTCGTGGAGCAAATGAAGAAGATGTTTATAAATTATCTATTATTACTGCTGCTCAAACTTTATTAAACTAAAAAAATAACTCTAAATCACTAAAAGAGTTGGAAGAATTTTCTTCCAACTCTTTTTTTACATTTTAAACTAGAATAAGTCTAAAAGAGATATATTAGAATTGGCGAAAAAATTAGCAAAGTTTAAGGACAAAAAAATTATTTATTTTTTAAGGTATCGGTTAACCAAAAATTGTATTCATACAGAACTAGTTATCTTAAAAACTGTTTTAAAAAATGTAAAACAGATTGAAAACAAGTGAAATATGTAATTCGCTTACATTAATAGTAAAAATTACCCAAAAAGATAGTGTAATTTTTCTCAAAGTCGCAGAAAAAGACTCAGAAAAGTATTGAAAAAAAATAATGGAAGCGTTATACTCTTTTTGTATCTACTGATATATCAGTAGGTTGTAAAGAATGGTTTTACTTTTGGGAATGTTCAGAAAATCTCAAAGAAAGGAGTAAAGTTAAAGTAAACCTTCTGAACCTCTCACACTTCACTTATAAAATGGAGGTTTAAATTTTGGTTAATGTTATTATTGGATTGCTTTTAATTGCATCTTTCGTAGTTATGGTTTGGTACTGTGTAAAAGGCTATAACTTAATGGTTGGTTTTTTCATTATGGCAACAATTTGGACTGCTCTTGCAATGATTGGAAATGCTTTATCTCCATCTGAAGCTATGGCAGGCAAAGACTGGTTACAAGTTATTACCTATGTGTATGCTGATGGACCAGCTGAATACTCTCGTTCCATCTTAGTTAACGTCTTCTTTGGAGCATTCTTTGGTCGTATCTTAGTTGATACAGGGATTGCTGCTACTTTAATTAGAAAAGTTACTGAACTTGGGGGAGACAAACCTCGTATTACAATGGCATTATTATGTATTGTTACTGCTGTAATCTTTATGGTTAACACTGGTATTGGACCAGTTATCTCTATTGCCGTAATTATTTTACCAATTTTACTTTCTTTAGGGATTTCTGCTCCAGTAGCATTATTTGCCTTTATGGGTTCTATTATGGCGGGTATTTTCTCAAACCCAGTTAACTTCCAACAATATCATACAATCTACAAAGGTTTCAATGAAGCAGCTGCTTCTTACACTTATGGTGAATATTTCAACTGGTCAATCATTGCTACAATTGTTGCTTTAGTTGTGGTATTTATCGTTGCTAACTTTGGTTCTAAAAAGAAAAAATCTTACGCATGGGCTGCTAATGCACAATCTGGTGCAACAGACGATGCTCCAATGATTTCTTGGTTAGCAGTTATCTTACCAGTATTATTAGTTTTACTTGTACCAAAAGGCGGAGAAAATGGTGAAGTTTCCTTCCCAATTATCTTTGGATTTATCGTTGCTGGTTTATGGGCAATGTTATTCACAGGACGTCTTAAAGGTGGTTTCATTGAAGTTTGCCGTCGTTTAGCAAAATTATTCACTGATGGCTCTATTGACGTTGCGCCAATGATTGGTTTCTTATTAACACTTGCTATGTTTAACAACGCTGCTACTTTTGCTGCTCCTTACTTTACAGCAATTCTAGGAGACTTCATTCCACATAGCGCATTTGTCTTAGCTTTAATCTTCGGTGTGTTAACACCACTAGGCTTCTTCCGTGGACCATTAAACTTAGTAGGTTCCGGTGCTGCTATTTTAGCGGTTGTTTTAGCTGCTAATCCAAATATTCCTGTACAATTCATGTTCCCACTATTTGCAACCACAACTATTGCACCTCAACATTTAGATATTACTCAATCTTGGGTTGCTTGGGGCTTTGGTTACGCAAAAGTTTCTTCTGGAGACTTCATGAAAAAATCCATTCCAGCAGGTTGGATTATCGGAATTATTATGTGTGTCATTACTTACGTTTTATACGGAAGCCTTGTTTAATTAGTTTAAATATGTAAAAAAGGGGAATTCTCATGTCACGATCAGTAAGAATGGGTATCGACGTTGGTGGTACCCATACTAAAGCGGTAGCCATTGATAATGCTACTCATGAAATTATCGGAAAATCCTCTGTTAAGACCACCCACGATGATCCTCGTGGGGTGGCTGCAGGGGTTGTTAGATCTTTTGAAAACTGTATGAAAGAAAACGGCATTGCACCAGATGATGTTGTTTTCGTTGCTCACTCCACTACTCAAGCAACGAACGCCTTAATTGAAGGTGACGTTGCTAAAGTTGGGGTTATTGGAATGGCCAAAGGTGGTTTGGAAGGTTTCTTAGCAAAACGCCAAACAAGAATTGACGATATTGACCTTGGTAATAACAAAACAATCAAAATTGAAAATTCATTTATTCCTTTGAAACAATTAACTGAAGGAAAAGTTGAAGAAACCATCAGTCAATTGCAATCTAAAGGTGCTCGGGTATTAGTTGCTTCCATGGCCTTTGGGGTAGATGATGGTAAACCAGAACAAATCGTTTACGAAGCATCTAAGAAAAAAGATATCCCAACAACTATGGCTTCTGACATTACAAAACTTTACGGTTTAACTCGTCGTACTAGAACTGCTGCCATTAATGCTTCTATCTTACCTAAAATGTTAGACACAGCAAACTCAACTGAAGCTTCAGTTAGAGAAGCTGGAGTTAACGTACCACTTATGATCATGCGAGGTGATGGTGGGGTTATGGAAATTTCAGAAATGAAAAAACGTCCAGTATTAACCATGCTATCAGGTCCAGCCGCTTCTGTAATGGGTTCATTAATGTATTTACGTGCATCTAATGGGGTTTACTTTGAAGTAGGTGGAACAACAACTAATATTGGGGTTATTAAAAACGGTCGTCCAGCAATTGACTATTCTGTTGTTGGTGGACATCCTACTTATATTTCCTCTCTAGACGTTCAAGTATTAGGGGTTGCAGGAGGTTCTATGGTTCGGGCTGATAAATCCGGAATCATTGATGTTGGTCCTCGTTCTGCCCATATTGCAGGATTAGATTATGCTGTCTTTACTGATACAGACAAAATTGTTGGACCGAAAGTTGAATTCTTCTCTCCAAAAGAAGGAGATCCAGCGGACTACGTTAAAGTGGTTATGGAAGATGGTTCTGAAGTCACCATTACCAACTCTTGTGCCGCTAACGTTTTAGGTCTTGTAACACCAGAACACTTCTCTTATGGTAATGTGGAATCTGCTAGAAAAGCAATGCAAGCTCTAGCTGATTACTGCGGCACTACTGTTGAAGATATTGCAAAACAAATTATGGAAAAAGCTTACGCTAAAATCGAACCAGTTATTTTAGGCTTAGCTGAAAAATACAAACTAGAAAAAGATCAAATTTCTCTAGTAGGTGTTGGTGGAGGAGCAGCTTCATTAATTATTTACTTCTCTAACAAAATGGGTGTTAAATACTCCATTCCAGAAAATGCCGAAGTTATTTCTTCCATTGGTGTTGCTCTTGCAATGGTTCGTGACGTTGTTGAACGGATTTTACCTTCTCCAACTGAAGAAGATATTCGTAACCTTAAAAACGAAGCACTAAATAAAGCAATTGAATCAGGTGCAACCGCTGAATCTGTTGAAATCCATATTGAAATTGATCCACAAACTTCTAAAGTGACTGCTATTGCAACAGGATCAACTGAAGTGAAAACCACTGACTTAACAGCTGAAGTAGATGCTGATGAAGCTAGAGAAATCGCTGCAGAAGATATGAGATTAACAAATGTAAATGATGCTGAACTTTTAGCTTCTTCTAAATTCTTCTTTGTCTTTGGTGATAAAAATGCCAATGGTCGTTCTGGTTTAATCAGAATTGTTGATAAAAAAGGCTTCATTAAAGTACAACGGGGTAATGGGATGGCAGTTTGCACCACTGCTGCTAATTACAAAGAAGAAATGCAACGTTTATGGGATGAAATGGCTGTTTATCAAACAGAACTGATTGCCCGTCCTGAATACTACTTATGTGTTGGGGCTCGAGTAATGGACTTTTCTTCCACTGAATTTGACCAATTAACCTTATTAACAGATCTTGAAGTTTCCTCTTTAGAGCCTGAGGATGAGGTGATTGTGGTTGCAGCCAACATCAAGCAAAACTAATACAATTGAAGAAATGTTCACTGAATTAGTGAAAATTCCAGCAACTGTATGGGCACAATATACTTTTCAAAAAGATATTTTAAGAGATAAATTATCTGATACTCAAAAGCAAGAAATGGCCGAAAAAGCCATTTCTTGTGGGAAAAGTGAAGCAGAAAAACTATTAATCATTGATCGGGAAATCACCCCTTTAGAACTTGTGAGAGAAAAAGGTATCGAATTTTCTTATATGCCAGAAGAAAAAATAGGTGACCGGGTGATGTTTGCTTTATACACATCCCCTAATCTTATTCAAATTTCCGAAGAGCCTATTAAAAAAGTAGCTAACTTAAACTTGCCAGGTTTAACAGAGGATAAAAGATCGGAAGAGCGTCGTGTAGGGAAAGAGTGTAGATCTCGGTGG
>CAMJVA010000058.1 GCA_946409145.1 uncultured Enterococcus sp.
TCATTTTTCTGAAGAAGAATTATTCACTAAAAAATATTTTAACTGGACGGGAACGACTAATCTTTCAGCATACTTTATTTCTAGTACTAGTAGCCACTATCTTTGGGCTATAAAAAAAATAAAACGGCAATTGAAAAGCAGAAAGGAGTTTATCCATGACTGAAAAAATACGTTGTACTTGGTCTGAAGGGGATACTCTTTATGAAAAATATCATGATGAAGAATGGGGAAAGCCGACTTATGATGATCAAAAATTATTTGAAATGCTCATTTTAGAAGGTGCCCAAGCAGGACTGAGTTGGAAGACGGTTCTTTATAAACGAGAGAATTATCGGAAAGCTTTTGATAAATTTAATATAGATCAAATTGTGAATTATAATGAAGAAAAAGTGGCAGAACTTTTAGAAAATCCAGGAATTATTCGCAATCGTTTAAAAATAAATTCAGTGATAACTAATGCCAAAGCTTTTAAAAAAGTACAAGAAACTCACGGAAGTTTTGCAAAATTTCTGTGGGATTATGTGGAGGGTACTCCCCAAAAAAATCATTTCACCACTTTAGAAGAAGTGCCTGCTTCAACACCTTTATCAGACCAAATAAGTAAGGATTTAAAAAAATTAGGTTTCAAATTTGTCGGATCAAAAATTATTTATGCCTATATGCAAAGCATTGGCATGGTTAATGACCACGTTAAAACGTGTTTTTTATATAAAGAGTAAGGAGGTTTTTTAATGATAAAACCAAAGAATTTACAAAAAGGAGATAAAGTCGCCATTGTCAGTTTATCCAGTGGGATGTTAGGAGAAGAATTTTGCGCCCATAATTTAGCTTTAGGGAAAAAACGCCTAGAAGAATTTGGTTTAATTCCAGTTTTTATGCCCCATAGTTTAAAAGGATTAGATTATATTAAACAGCATCCAGAAAAAAGAGCGGAAGATTTGAAAAAGGCTTTTTTAGACCCAAGTATTAAAGGCATCATTTGTGCTATTGGGGGAGACGACACCTACCGCACAGTACCTTATTTAATGGAAGATGAAGAATTTTTACAAGGAGTCAAAAATAATCCTAAATTATTTACGGGTTTTTCTGATTCTACTGTGAACCACTTCATGTTTTATCAACTAGGATTACAAACTTTTTATGGACCAAGTTTTATTACGGACTTAGGAGAAATCGCTTCTGAAATGCTTCCTTATACTAAAAATGCATTTGCAAAATATTTCACAGGAGTAACCAAAGAAAACATTACTCCTAGTCCTCTTTGGTATGAAGAACGTTTAGATTTTTCTGTTAAGGCTTTAAAGACAGAGAGAATTTCTCATAAAGAAAAAAGAGGTTACGAACTACTTCAAGGGGCAGATAATTTTTCAGGAGAGCTTTTAGGGGGCTGCCTTGAAAGTATTTATGATTTATTAACAGGGACGCGCTACGGTGATGAGAAAAAAATTAGTGAAAAATATCAACTTTTTCCATCCCTTGCTACTTGGAAAGGAAAAATAATGTTTTTAGAAACTTCCGAAGAAAAACCTACACCAGAGCTATTTCAAAAAGAGTTAGAAGCGGTGAAAGAAACGGGAGCTTTTCAAGTGATTTCCGGTATTATTTTTGGTAAACCTCAAGATGAAACTTATTATGAGGACTATAAAAAAATTATCCTTCAGGTGGTCAATAATGAGTCGTTACCTATTTTATTTAATGTAAACTTTGGTCATGCCACTCCAAGAACAGTGTTACCTTATGGGGAAAAAGTTTTAGTCAGCTCCCAAGACCAAACAATCAGTTTTATTTAAAAAGGAGATTTCATGATTTTTACGACACAACGTTTAATATTACGAGAAATGACAGAAGAAGATTTACCTGCCTTAAAAGAAATTTTGCAAGATGATTTAACTATGAAAGCTTACGAGGGCGCATTTTCTAATGAGGAAGTAGAAGAATGGTTAAAAAATCAACAAGCCCGTTACGAAAAATATCATTTTGGTTTGTGGGGTGTTGTTTTAAAAGAAACTGGCACAATGATTGGTCAATGTGGTTTAACGATTCAACCGTGGAAAAATGAAAAAGTTTTAGAAATTGGCTATTTGTTTAATCGCAAATTTTGGCATCAAGGTTATGCCATAGAAGCGGCTAAAGGGTGTAAAAAATATGCGTTTGAAACACTCCAAGCCAGTGAAGTATGTTCGATTATTCGAGACACGAACATAGCGTCTCAAAAGGTTGCTTTAAGAAATGGCATGAAAGAAAAAGATACTTGGGTGAAATATTATAAAGGTGTCCATATGCCACACCTTCGTTTTATAGTAGAAAAATGAGCAATTTTTTAGACAGTTATCATAGCTAGAAAGGTTTTTGCCAACTTTTCTAGCTATTTTTCTATTTTTTCGGTCATTTACCATTTTTTAGTTGCCTTTGTCAATAATTTTCTGAATATTCTGGGACAAAGATGAATGAATTATAATATTTTTTTCATATTTTAAGAAAAAGCGTTGCGAATGACTAAAGAGTTCATTATGATTGGGATACTGATATTTCTATTTCAATTTGGGAGGGATTATATGGAGAAAAGTCAGAATAATAAACAACTTCGCTGGTTCACAGTAGGGTTAATTGCCTTTAACATGGTTTGGGGCTTAGGAAATGTAGTTAATAACTACGCACAACAAGGAATTTCTGTAGTTACATCTTGGATTTTGATTCTTGCTATTTATTTTATTCCTTATGCTTTAATCGTTGGACAATTAGGATCTACTTTTAAAGATAGCCGTGGGGGCGTGAGCTCTTGGGTGGAAAATACTTCAACGAAACGTCTTGCTTATTATGCAGCTTGGACTTATTGGGTAGTTCACATCCCTTATTTAGCACAAAAACCTCAAGGAATTTTAATTGCTTTAGGTTGGGCCGTTCAAGGAAACGGCGATATGCTTTCTAATATGTCTATTACGACAATTGCTTTAGTCAGCTTAGTTATTTTCCTTTTATTCTTATATTTATCAACAAAAGGATTATCTACCTTAAAAGTTATTGGGAGTTTAGCTGGGACAGCAATGTTTGTCATGTCTATTTTATTTATTTTACTTGCTGTAGGTGCGCCTGCAATTAGTGAAAATATGCATATTGCTACACCAGACATGGGAAATATTAAAACTTACATTCCTAAGTTTGATTTTTCTTATTTCACCACGATTTCCATGTTAGTCTTTGCTGTAGGGGGAGCAGAAAAAATTTCTCCTTATGTTAACCAAACAAGAAATCCAGCCAAAGAGTTTCCAAAAGGAATGTTCTTACTAGCTGGGATGGTGGGAATTTCCGCTATTTTAGGTTCTGTAGCTATGGGAATGTTATTTGCAAGTGACAATATTCCAGCAGACTTAATGCGTAACGGTGCTTATTCTGCTTTCCAACAATTAGGAAATTATTATGGTGTGGGCAACTTCTTTATGATCGTTTATGCTTTAACAAATACAGTAGGACAAATTGCTGCTCTTGCTTTTTCAATTGATGCTCCATTACAAATTTTATTAGCAGATGCTGATCCAATGTTTGTACCAAACTGGTTAAGAAAACGCAGTAAAAAAGGTACGTTAGTCAATGGTTATTTATTTACTGGGATTTTAGTAAGTATCATTATTTTGTTACCAATTTTAGGAATTGGGAACATGGATGAATTAGTTTCTTGGATGACTAACTTAAATTCCGTAGTGATGCCAATGCGTTACTTGTGGGTATTCTTTGCTTACATGATGTTAAATAAAGCTTTGAAAAATTATAAGTCTGAATACAAATTTATTAAAAATTCTAAATTAGGCTTTATTGCTGGAACTTGGTGCTTTATTTTCACTGCTTTTGCATGTGTCTTAGGAATGGTACCAAAAATCGAGTATGCTGCTGACCCTAAAGCATGGTGGTTCCAATTAGCAACTAATATTTTAACTCCAGTGGTTTTAATTATGTTGGGTATGATTTTACCTGCAATTGCTAAAAGAGATCAACATAAACCAGAACAAGCTTTAGAAGACTTAGAAGTGGCACACAGTCATAAATAAATTTTTCAAATTAAAACACAGGAATGAGTCATTCGTTCCTGTGTTTTTGTATTCTCTAACATGGTATAATTATAAGGACATTAAACAATGGGAGGGTTTTAAATGGAACGAGTCATTCGTGTTAAAGGAACAGGAAAAGTCGCCACACCCCCTGATTTAGTAGAAATTTCTTTAACCATTAATGGTATTTCTAAAAATTATGAAAAAGCCATGAAGCAAGCTGCAGAAAAATTAAGTCATTTCAAAGATGATTTATTATCTTTAGGATTTAAAGAAGAAGATTTAAAAACCGCTAACTTTCAAGTAAATACCAATTATGAAAGTATTAGAGATGAAAACAATCAATATAAAAGTGTCTTTACTGGGTTTACTTGTCGCCATGATTTATTATTATCTTTTGACTTTACAAAAGAAAAATTAGCCGATGTTTTAAATGTTTTAAGTCAAGGTGAAAAAGAGTTAGAGTTTCGCCTAAACTTTACTGTCAAAGATCCTGAGAGTTTAACGGAAAAATTATTGGAGAGTGCGGCAAAAAACGCTCGAAAAAAAGCCGAAATTTTATGTGCTGCGTCAAAGGTGACCTTAGGAGAGTTAGTGAATATTGATTATTCTTGGGAAGAAATTTCTCTATACTCAGACACAAATTTTCGTATGCCGAATCAATTAATGGGAAAAAGTGCAGTGATGGAAGCCAACGTGGCTTTTCAACCAAAAGATGTAGAGTCCACGGATACAGCTACCTTTATTTGGGCAATTAAAAGCTAAGAAAGGAGTGTTTTTCATGAGTAATTTAGATGTGAGTGAAATGGCAGACCAAGTTTTAAAGGCCATCAAAAAAGAATATCAGTCCTTAAAAACGTTAAATGTGATGGTTTTAGGAAAAACGGGAGTAGGGAAAAGCACTTTAATTAACCAAATGTTTAATGAAAATTTAGTGGACACTGGAGTAGGTAAACCAGTGACCAAAAAAATTAGAAAAATAGCCAAAAATGATTTTCCCCTAGCGATTTATGACACGCCAGGACTAGAGTTAAAGGGTGAAAATAGTGTCAATAATTTACAAACAGAAATTGTAGAAGAAATTCAAAAGGGCATTAAAACAGGAGACATTGGGGAAATGATTCATTGTCTTTGGTATTGTATTGCCACTCCTAGTCACCGTTTAGAAGAAGGAGAAGTTCAATTTTTAAAACATTTAGGGGATAAACTAAAAGAATTTGACCTCCCATTAATTGTGGTCTTAACCCAATCTTATTCAAAAAATGATGCTAAAGCGTTAATGGAAGAAATTGCTAAAGAAAATTTACCTATTGCTAAAATTATTCCTGTTTTGGCGCAAGATTTTGTAATTGACGATGAATATGTCAAAAAAGCGTACGGCTTAGAACAATTAGCTGAAATTATGAATGATGTGGTGCCTGAAGGAGTGAAAAAAACTTTCATTGCGGTGCAAAAGGCAAATTTAAAACTAAAAAAAAGAAGGGCCCGGTCGGTGGTCACCTCTTCGGCCTTGGCAGCAGCAGCCACCGGGGCGATTCCCATTCCCTTTTCCGACGCCGCCATCCTCGTTCCTGAGCAAGTGGCTATGTTAGGGGGAATTACTGCTGTCTTTGGTATTCCTATTGAAAAAGCCTCTTTAGTTGCTATAATTTCTGCCACCGTGGGGACATTAGGTACCACAACAGCAGGGCGCTCTATTTTTGCTAATGTGATTAAATTTATTCCAGGAGCGGGCTCCATTGTTGGAGGAGCTATTTCTGGTTCTACGGCAGCAGCTTTAACGGCAGCTTTAGGGGAAGCTTATATTGTGTTAATGGTTAAAATTTATCAAGGAGAATTACATTTTTCTGATTTAACTACTGAAAAAGGAAAAGCTGAACTACAAGATATTTTCAAAAATATGTTAAAAGTAAAACGAGATAGTAAAGGCAAACCAAAAGATGAGAAAAAGTAGGTGGCAAAATGGTTTTTGATTTTAAAAAAGAATATAAAGAATGGTATCCCACTAAAAAAACACCAGAAATTGTGACCATTCCTAAAAGAAATTTTATTGCTTTTTCTGGTCAGGGAGATCCGAATGTTTTAAATGGTGAATACCAAAAAGGAATACCTTTGCTATATGCCTTAATGTACACTATTAAAATGAGCAAAAATACCTCGACTAAAATTCCGGGATATTTTGATTTTGTGGTGCCTCCTTTAGAAGGTTTTTGGTGGCAAAAGGGAATTAAAGGAGTAGATATTACTAAAAAAGAAGATTTTAATTTTATTTCTTTCATTCCTTTACCTGATTTTGTTACAGAAGAAGTGGTGCAATGGGCAAAAAATGTTGCCACAGAAAAAAAGAAAATGGATTTTTCAAAAATTAATTATATGACTTACAATGAAGGAAAATGCGTTCAATGTCTACATGTGGGGCCATTTAATACGGAAATTGAAACAGTCAATAAAATGCATGATTTTATGACAGAAAAAGGTTTTTCTTTGGATATTTCTGAAACGAGATATCATCATGAAATTTACTTAGGAGACGTTAGAAAAAGCGCTCCAGAAAAATTAAAAACGATTATCCGTCATCCTATTAAGTAAGAATTAGACTAAGTTTAAGTCTTAACTTTAAACAAAATTTCTCAATATTTTTTAGTATTTAAAAGAGTTTCAATACTTTTTAGTATTTAAAAAGGAAACTTTTTAACGTAACAAGAAATGAGGGAAACCTCATTTTTTGTTTTGGGAAAAATCATTAAGTGATGTCTTTAGTTTATAATGAACTGAAAGAGGGAATATTGAAGATACAAGGAGAAAAAATTTTTATGAAAAACTATATTTGGGATTTTGATGGCACTCTTTATAATACTTATCCGAAAATGGAAAGGGCATTAAAAGAAGCCATTTTTTATTACGGGGAAAAAGTTCCTGACAATTTGCTTTTAAAAATGCTTCAAACATCCATTCGGGATATTTTAAACACCCACTATGGAAATAAAAAACACGAAATATATGCTTATTATCAAACTCTAGAAAAAAATTACCAACAACATCCATTACTTTTTCCCCATGCTAAAGAAATTTTAGCCTTTATTATTCTAGAAGGGGGACAAAATTTTATTATTACTCATCGTAATGAAAGCGCCAAAGAAATTTTGGCCAAAGATAACCTTCTCGGGTTATTTAATGGTATAATAACCGCAGAAGATGAACTGAAACGTAAGCCTGATCCAGAAAGCTTGGAATTTTTAGTGGAAAAATATCAGTTGGCTAAAAAGGACTCTGTTTATATTGGAGATCGACCACTAGATATGGAATTTGCTAAAAATGCCCAGTTAGAAGGAATTTATTTTGATCCTTTTGACTTAAATTTGGTGAAAGAAGGACTGAAGGTTCATTCATTGGAAGAATTAAAAACAATTGGAAGGTGATCTCGTGGAATTACAACGTAATCAAGAAGTAGTCGAACATTATCATTATGATTTTCGTCTCCCAGAAGACAAATCAAAAACAGAAATTAAAGTTGGTTTTGCCCCATTAAAAGGAAACGAAGACTATCCTAAAGAGAATTCAATCTTAGGAGCTAGAATTAATTTTAAATTAGTCTTTGCTAACTTTATTATTTCAGGTTCAGTTTCCCAGATTAATCATGTGATAAATCGGAAAATTGAAAAACAAGAAGATTTAACCACAGAAGAAATTAATGAAATTGCTGCACCACTTTTTAAAATTATTGAACGTTTAACTTATGAAGTGACAGAAATCGCCCTAGATAAACCAGGAGTTAAATTAGATTTCCTTTCTAAAAAACAAAATGTGGAAGATGATGTTTTAGGAAAAGTAACTTCAGAAGGTACAGAAGAATAAATTTTTAGACGAAAGTTCTTAGAGAATAACCTTAAAAATAAAAAACACTTTATTTTAAAAGTGTTTTTAGTTATTAGTTGACTCTATTTATCTTTCGTCTTATGTTTTTTATAGAGAATTTAATTTCTAAAAATTTTTTTAAAAGAAAAGAGGAATGACAATGGGAAAAATTGAAGAAAGAGGTTTTGTTTCCTTTAAAAAAGCTTGGACAGATTTTTTTAAAGGTTATGTGGATTTTAAAGGTCGCACCACACGCTCTGGTTATTGGTGGGTGCAATTAGGTATGATTATTTTTGGTATTATTTTTTTCTTTGTAGCCTTGTTACCAATTATTAAAGCAGTGATCAGTACAGGATTTAACGTGGAGAATTTTACAGATGCTCAAAATGATGTTTGGGTAAAAGCTGTTTTTTCTGCCTTAGTGCCGATTATTATTGGAGCGATTATTTCCTTAGCCGTAGTTATTCCTAATGCCGCTATGGTAGTGAGACGGAATCGTGATGTGGGTCTACGAGGTCGTGGACAATTAGTATTGTTGATTTTATATATTTTATTTTCTGGCTTTGGTGCTACTCGAATGGATTTAAGCTCTACAGCCATGGCTTCGGCTGATATTTCTACTTATGTTAATCCTTTACAAGGAGTATTTACGGCAGCTTTATTTATTTTATCCGTTTTGCCCACTGGAGTTTTAGCTACGAGAAGTGAAAATCCAATTTTAGCTTTCTTTTTCAAAA
>CAMJVA010000059.1 GCA_946409145.1 uncultured Enterococcus sp.
CCGAAAATAAAGACGATGAAAAAAATGAAATCAACAATATTTTACGAGGAATTGAAAATATTGTTTCTAAAAATGAAAATTTATCCTTAAGAGTGCAACAAGAAAAACCAGAGTTAGAACAGCTTTTTATTTTAAATTTATTTAGAAAACATTTAGATGGGGAAGATATTAAAAAGCGCTTGGAACAATTTGACTATCCGACACAAGGTGAAAAATATGTGACCATGCTTATTCAAATTGATGATTTAGGTGGAAGAGAAGAAGGAGCCGAAGATATTTTACTGATTTCTGTAGAAAAATTAGTTGAAGATATTGTTCCTAGTGAACATCGTTTCCGTCCCATTGTTTTAAATGCTAAAACCCAAGGAACAATTTTACGCTTTACAAATGAAGATACTCAGTGGCAAGGTAGTATTTTAAAATACTGTTCAGCCATTCAAAAAGCGGCTTCTGAGTATTTGAGAATTGAGATTAGTATTGGTCTTTCTTCGGTGTTTGCTCATTTAATTGCTAGTAAAAAAGCGGTAGATGAAGGAAAAGAAGCCTTACATTTTCGAATGAATTTAGGCAGTCAAGCGGTGATTTTCTATGATGAAATTGCCTCCCAGTTTGATGAAGGTGCTGTGGTGCAATATCCTAAAGAAGAAGAGGAAGTCTTACTTGATGCTATTCGAAAAGGGGATGAAAATGAATTAGTTCCAGCCTTTGAAACAGTCTTACAAAAAATCTTTTCCAACAATCGAAACCCCTTATCCATTGAAACAGCCCTTTTACAATTAACCAATAATATTTTACGTTTAGGACAACTATTAGGAGCCGATTACGAGATTTTTCAAAATAATCGCCATATTTATACGGACTTGTTAAACACAGATGACCCTAAAAAAATTCATGATCTATTGTATGATGGTTTAATTTTACCTATTGTGGAAACAGTTAAAGACAAAACTGGACGAGAATTACGCTCCTTGTCAGAAAAAATTGTCCATATTGTTCACCAACAGTTCGATCAAGATATTTCTTTAGAATCTATTGCTGATGAACTCCATTACAATCCTAATTATTTAAGTTCCGTCTTTAAAAAAGAATTTGGCTCAAACTTTGGAGATTTCTTACAAAATTACCGCTTAGAAATGGCTAAAAAATGGTTGTTAGAAACAGAGTTAACAGTAAAAGAAATTTCCCAACGATTGAAATATAATAATCCACAAAACTTTATTCGCTTCTTTAAGAAAAAACTCGGACAAACACCAGGAGAATTTCGGAAAGAACATAAAAACTATTAAACTAAAAAGGAGTGAGACAAATTCGTCTCACTCCTTTTCTAAAATTCATTAGGAAGCAGAGGGGGGCTTTTTTCCTAAAAGATTATCCTTTAACGGAACCAACCATGGCACCTTTAACAAAGTATTTTTGAACAAATGGATAAACTAAAAGCATTGGCACAATGGCTACAACAATGACGGCCATTTTCACTGATTGAGCTGGAGGAATAACGTCTACTGCTGCAGCGTCAGCATTCATTCCAGAAGAAACAATGACGATTTGGCGTAATAAAACTTGAATTGGCCATTTGGCAGAATCATTTAAATATAAAATAGCTGATTGGTAAGTGTTCCAGTAATTAACAGCATAAAATAAAGAAATCGTGGCAATGGATGGAAGAGATAATGGTAAAATAATTTTCCAAAAAACTCCAAGGTCTGTACAGCCGTCCATTTTCGCGGATTCTTCTAAACTATCAGGAATCCCTTGGAAAAAGTTACGCATAATAATCATGTTATAAGCACTAATCGCCCCTGGAATAATTAAGGCCCATAAAGTATTCATCATCCCTAAGCTATTAACTAAAATAAATCCAGGAATCATCCCACCAGAAAACAACATGGTAAAGACAATAATAAAGTTAAAAATTCGTCTCCCGTGTAAATATTTTCGTGATAAACCGTAAGCTAAAAGGGAAGTTAAAATCATACTAATAAATGTCCCTAAAACGGTAACGAAAATTGATACTCCAATACTTTTGAAAATCGTTGGGGTGGATAAAATATACTTGTACGCATCAAGAGTAAAGGTTCTTGGAATTAAGATAAATGATCGAGTGGAAATTTCTCCTGATGTGGCAAAGGAAGAACCGATGATATTTAGGAAAGGGAGTAAACACATGAGAGTAAAGATGAGTAAGAAGATGACAATGAAGCCATGGATGACTCGCTCACTTTTAGTCATGGGTTTATGCTTTCTTTTTGTTTTAGTGTTAGTCGCCATTTTTATACCTCCAATATTTTTTGTTTTCCTAAAACGTTTACAAGACTACTTTAGCACCTGTTTTTCATGACGTATATAATCACCTTTTCAGTTTTAAAAGAATGAGCAATTTTTGGCTTTATTTCTTTTATTAATAGAAAGAAAATTATTTTTTGGCTAAAAGGTGATCAATGACAGAATATTTTTTTCTAAAAGAGCTCTCTTCTTTTTGGACGCGTTTTCATAACTGGATAAATGATTATATACGTAACTTTTTAAAGCAGTTAAGATAAATGTGAATTAAAAAGAAGGAGGCGTTGGCTGTGGAAAATACCATGCCAGTAAAAAGAACTGCAAAAGAAGAAAAGGCGCGAGCCAAAAAGAAAAAATGGGCACAAATAAGAAGTAATAAATTTTTATATTTAATGATCTTACCTGGGATGCTTTATTTTCTAATTTTCAAATATGTGCCCATGGGTGGATTAATTATTGCATTTCAAGATTACCAACCGTTTCTAGGGATTATGGGTTCTCCTATGGTAGGGTTAAAACATTTTACTCGTTTATTTGGAGATCCAGTTTTCTTTCAACTAATTAAAAATACCTTAGTCATTTTTGCTTATACGATTATTTTTTCTTTTCCATTTCCAATTATTTTAGCCTTAATGTTAAATGAATTGAAAAATGTTCGGTTTAAAAAAGCCGTGCAAACAATTATTTACTTACCACACTTTATGTCTTGGGTTATTGTTGTTTCTATTTTTTATATGTTATTAACCACTGAAGGTGGGGTTATTAATAATTTATTAGAACAATTTGGCGTGGCTAAAATTTCTTTCTTAACTGAAAAAGCGTGGTTGCGTCCAATGTATATTTTCCAAGAAATGTGGAAAGGTGCTGGCTGGGGAACCATTGTTTACCTAGCGGCGATTACGAATGTGGACGAACAACTTTACGAAGCAGCAGAAATGGATGGGGCGGGAAAATTAAAACAAATGTGGCACGTGACCCTTCCTTGTATTCGTCCAACTATTATTACTCTTTTCATTTTAAAAATTGGGGATGTTTTAGAATTAGGTTTTGAGCATATGTTCTTATTAATGAATTCTTTAAATAAAGAAGTAGCTCAAATTTTTGATACATTTGTTTATACTTCAGGGATTCAAAATGGACAATTAAGTTATTCAACAGCAGTTGGTTTATTTAAAGGTTTAGTCGGACTTCTCTTAGTCATGCTAGCTAATACTTTAGCTAAAAAAGTAGGAGAAGACGGGGTTTACTAAGCTTTAAGGGGGAAGAAACATGACATTAGAAAAATTAAACAAATTAAATGAATGGATGATTGGGCTTTTAAAAGTAGCTTATTTAAACTTATTGTGGGTTGTTTTTACTATTTTAGGTTTAGGGATTTTTTCTGTGGGCCCGGCAACCTATGCTATGATGGCTTATTATGATCATTGGTTAAGACAAAAAGAAAGCCTGCCAGTAGCGAAAAGTTTTTGGAAATTTTTCAAAGAAAATTACCGGCAATCTTTTTTAGTCAGTTTAATTTATCTAGCCATTGGAGCAATTTTTACTGTGAATATTTTCTTCAATCGGGTGTGGTCCATTCAAATGGTTAATGTTATTATGTTGATTCTAGTCTTGTTTTCTTTCACCCATGTGTTTACCTTAATGTCTGCTATAGGGTATAAAAAAATAGTGGACCTTTTAAAAGCTGCGATCTTACTGGGCTTTGGTTATTTACACTATGGCATTATTGCTTGGACGGTCATTGGCGTATTTTACTTTTTAACGGCTACCTTCTTTCCAGGAATGTTATTTGTTTTTGGGGTGGGCTTTACTGGTTTGTTGTGTTCTCTTGCTTCAAAGCAAGTGTTCAAAGACTTTTTACCTCAAGAACAAGGATAATAATTTAAAATAAAGTAACGTACTCTCCTAAAATTATAATTTTAGGAGAGATTTTTTTTATGAAGAGATTTTAGAAAGAAATTCTTATTTAACGAGAAATCTCAGTGAAAGGTCAGAAAATGATTATTTACGTAATCGCTTTTATTAGCTAAATTTAAGATAATAAAAAAACAAGGAGGAGAAAAATGACGCAAGTAGCATTAAAAGCATTGGACACGATTTTAAATCGCTATCCTTTGCTCCCAGAACTTTCCAGTTACCAAAAAAAATGGTCCTATGATTATGGGGTAGTTTTAAAAGGAATACAGTTGGCGTATAAAATCACCAGGGAAGAAAAATACTTCAACTACATTAAAGATACCTTGGATTTATTTGTCGAAGAAAATGGAAATATTTTAGGCTATGATTTAAAAAAACAAAATTTAGATTTTATTAATAACGGAAAGTTATTATTTATGCTTTATGAAAAAACTGGGGAAGAAAAATATAAACTCGCTTTGGATTTATTATTTTCTCAATTAAAAACCCAACCTCGCACTCCAGAAGGTGGATTTTGGCATAAAGCAATTTATCCAGAGCAAATGTGGCTGGATGGTATTTACATGGGAGATCCTTTTTATGCTGAATATCTGTTAACTTTTAATAAAGGAGAAGGCTTGAAGGATGTTATCAAACAATTTCAATTGTGTTATGATAACACTGTAGACGAAAAAACCGGTCTTTTATATCACGCCTTTGATGCTAAAAAAGTTCAAGAATGGGCCAATCCAAAAACTGGTCATGCTCCTAATTTTTGGGGGAGAGCCATGGGTTGGTACATGATGGCTTTAGTGGATACCATGGAACTTTTAGAAAATACTAGTGAGGAATTTAAATCCTTAAGTACTATTTTTAAAAAATTGTATCCGGCTTTAAAAAACGTTCAAGATAAAAAAAGTCACGTGTGGTATCAAGTATTAGACCAAGGACAGCGCCACGGAAATTATTTAGAAGCCAGTTGTTCTTCCATGTTTGTGTATGCTTTTTCGAAAGCCCTTACTTTAAACGTGATTCCTGAAACGGAAAAAAACTTTATTTTAGAAAGTTATACGGGACTTTTAAATGAATTTGTCCTTTACACAAAAGAAGGCTGGGTAAACTTAATTCACAATTGCCAAGTAGCTGGTCTTGGTGGGGCGGATAAAAGAGATGGAAGTTTTGTTTATTACGTGAGTGAACCAATTATTACAAACGATTTTAAAGGTTATGGGGCCTTTTTACAGGCGGCTTTAACCGTAGAAAATTTATAAAGGAGAATTTAAATGTTTGAATATGTCATTACAGATTTTGGCGCAAAGGCAAATGGGGCTTTAGCTACTGAATTTATCCAAGAAGCTATTGACAAAGCTTATGAAGCAGGAGGAGGAAGAGTTGTTGTTCCAGCGGGAGTTTTTTTAACCAGTTCTTTACGCTTAAAAGACAATATTGAACTCCATTTAACTCCAGGAGCTATTTTAAAATTTACTGACGATCAAAAAGAATACCCAGTGGTCACTTCTCGTTGGGAAGGGGTGAAACGGGAAGTTTACGCTTCTTGTTTATACGCTGAAGACAGTAAAAATATTTCTGTAACCGGCTTTGGATTATTAGACGGGAATGGGGAAAAATGGTGGGATTTACAAAGAAATCATTTAGAAGATTTAGCTTATCCTCGGCCAAAATTAGTCAGCTTTGATTCTTGTGATCACGTGACTTTAAGAGATTTTTCAGTGATTGACTCTCCAAGTTGGACGATTAATCCAATTTTATGTCACAACGTCACTGTGGATAATATTAATATTAAAAATCCAGCAGACTCTCCAAATACAGACGGAATTGATCCAGAATCTTGTACTAATGTAAGAATTTCTAATTGTAATATTGATGTGGGGGATGACTGTATCGCCATTAAAGCAGGAACAGAAGATACAGCCAAAAGAGTCAGTTGTGAAAATATTACCATTACTAACTGTACCATGGTTCATGGACACGGTGGGGTTGTTTTAGGTTCTGAAATGTCTGGAGATATTCGCAATGTGACCATTTCTAATTGTGTTTTCCAAGACACGGATAGAGGCGTTCGCTTAAAATCTCGTCGTGGTCGCGGGGGCGTTGTGGAAGATATTCGCATTGACAATATTGTAATGGATCGAGTGTTGTGTCCATTTATTATTAATTTATATTATTTCTGCGGACCAAAAGGAAAAGACAAATATGTTTGGGATAAAAATCCTTACCCAATTACTAAAGATACCCCAATGTTTAGACGAATTCATTTTGCTAATATTACTGCTAGAAATGTTCATGCAGCCGCTGGTTTTATTTACGGTTTAGCTGAACAATATGCTGCTGATATTACTTTTGATAATATTGCTATTGAAATGGCCAAAGAAGCTATTCCTGGAAAACCTGCCATGATGACAGGAATTGAAGACATGAAACAAAGCGGTTTTTATGTGGGCTTTGCTAAAAATATTTTATTTAATCGCGTGTCAGTGACTCATCATGAAGGGCCAGCTTTCCACTTAGAATACAGTGAAAATATTGACTTAGATCACTGCGTTTCTGAAACGATTTCTGGTGACAGTCATTTAGTGGAAAAAGTGGATGTGAAATAAGTGAATAAAAAAGCAGAACTAATGGCTCTTTTAGGAAAAAATGATCCAGTAGAAGTCACTGGAGAAATTTTGCAAGTGAAAGAAGAAGGAGACTTCGTTTACGAAGATCTCCTTTTAACCTTAAACACCATTGAAAAAGTTCCAGGAATTTTTGCTTATCCTAAAGGTGTGAAAAACGCGCCTTTAGTATTGTTTAATCACTCCCACGGTGGAAATTTTAAACAAGGAAAAAAAGAACTTTTTAATAGCTCAGAGTATTTGCAAAGTCCTAGTTTTGGAGAAACTTTATTAGAAATGGGCTATGGAGTAGCGTGTATTGATCATTTTTCTTTTGGAGAGAGACAAGGGAAAAAAGAAAGTGAATTAGTCAAAGAATTTTTACTCACTGGAAGAACTTTATGGGGAATGCGTTTATTTGATAGTGTGCATTTTTTAGATTACCTAGTGAAAAGACCCGAAGTGGATGAAAAAAGAATAGCTACAATCGGCATGTCCATGGGAGGCATGATGAGTTGGTGGCTAGGATGTCTTGATTCTCGGATTAAAGTCGTGGGAGATATTGCCGGTCAAGGAGATTTAGAAACCTTAATTGAGGAACGGGGATTAGATCATCACGGTTTTTATTATTATGTACCCCAGTTACTAACTCATTTTTCTACTAGTGAATTGCAAGAATTAATTTTACCGAAATATCGCGTGAGTGTTACTGGAAAAGATGATCTCTTGTGTCCTATTAATGGGGTAAAAAAATTACAAAAGCACTTGACAAAAGCCTATAAACAACAAGAAATTGAAGATCACTTTTTAAGTGTCATTGCCACAGGTGGTCATCAAGAGACAAAGGAGATGCGGAAAATTTGGCAGGAATTCTTCCAAAAAAACCTCTAAAAAAATACCTTGTGGGAAAAACTTCTTTAGCAGATTTTAAAAGCATTCAAGCATGCTTTGATCATTTAACAGATGATTTTTCCTACGAAATTTATCTTTTGTCTGGAATTTATAAAGAAGAACTAACTTTATACCAAGATCATGTGTCTTTAATTGGTTTAGGAGAAGTGATTATTTCTGGCAATAAGTACGCCAGACAAAAAGTTTCTGGAAAAGAAATTGGTACTTTTGCTACTAGTACGTTTTTTATTAACGCTAATGAGGTGAGTTTAACTAATTTAACCATTGAAAATACCGCAGGACCAGGAGAAAAAGTAGGGCAAGCAGTGGCTTTATACTTGGAAGGAAATCATATTACTGTAAAAAATTGCCGTCTCATCGCTTTCCAAGACACTCTTTGTTTAGGTCCTTTACCTGAGTTAAATAAAGATAATACTGTAATGGAATCTATTTATCGGAAGAAAAATTATCACGTTCAAGAGACCTTTTTTATCAATTGCTATATTGAAGGGACAGTGGATTTTATTTTCGGAGGAGGGAACAGTACATTTTCTCACTGTGAAATTTTTTCCAAAAAACGGCTGGATGAGGGCGTTAATTATCTTACGGCCCCTTCAACTTCTGAAGATGGCGTAGGTTTTTTATTTCAAGAGTGTTTTATTCATGGGAAAGAAAAATATCTTTTAGGCCGACCTTGGCGCCCATATGGGAAATGCACTTTTGAAAATTGTTATTTTGATGAGTTTTTGAAAAGTAGTGGCTGGTCTGATTGGGATAAAGCGTCTAATCGTTTAACAGCTACTTTTAAAGAAATAAATAATCATTATGGAAAACCAGTTAAAAGAGCTGATTGGATTAGCTTTAATTAAGGAGGACGACAAGTTGCGACGGAGATTAGAAATAGTCATAGGAATTATTGGGGCAGTGTTAGTGACG
>CAMJVA010000060.1 GCA_946409145.1 uncultured Enterococcus sp.
GTGACTATTTTTTTATTCAGCAAAAAGCTCACTGAAAGAGCAGAAATTTCACTAGGGATTAACCAAAGAGCCCCTTGAGGCGTTTTTAAATCTCCTAAAAAACTAGCCAAAATTAAAGGTTCCTTTTCACCTATGCCTATAATTAAAGTAAAAGAAGTATTTTCTTCTTTCACAAAGAAAAGAAGATCAAACAGTTCTTCAGTCATTTCTTTTTTCCCTGGAAATAAATACCAAGTCACAGGCAAAGTGATATAGCGATCAAAAAGAGTGACATAACGTTCATAATCTTCTCTTTTAGCAATAACCAGAATTTTTTCTTCTTTAATGTTTTCAAGTTGCGAAAATAAAGGCTGACCAAAAATAAATTCTGTTACTGGCTTTTCTTCCTTCATTTCTAGCCCTCCTTTTCTCTTACTTTAAGTGTACCATAGTGACAAAAAGAGAGCTTTTAAAACGAATTATGTATTGAAGAAGAAGTAAGGGAGTGAAACCAGTAATGGTCTCACTCCCTTTCTCGTTAAATTTTTATTTAACTGAATCTTTCAGCGCTTTCCCTGGTTTGAATGCAGGTACTTTGCTTGCTGGAATTTGAATTTCTTCACCAGTTTGAGGGTTGCGGCCTTTTCTTGCAGCACGTTCTCTCACTTCGAAGTTACCAAATCCAATTAATTGAACTTTTTCACCGTCAGCTAAAGATTCTTGAATGCTTGAAAATACTGCATCAACAGCAGCAGTAGCATCTTTTTTAGTTAAACCAGTTTTAGTTGCTACGTTTTCGATTAATTCAGCTTTGTTTGCCATAATATTTTGTCACCTCCATGAATAATTGAAAATCCTAAGATTTCTGAGTGGTCCAGAAATCTGAAATATTGTTATCCAATATTCTGTTATCACGATACCATAGGAACGCTTTAATCGCAAGGTTTTTAGTGGTTTTTTACGAGTAAAAAGCTTAATTTTTAAAAATTTTTTCCAAAAAGGTTTTTTAGTTGAAAAAAAGCAAATCCTCTGCTAAAATGCACGGTTTACTTGCGTTTTCTAGCAATAATTCGAATCGGCGTTCCTAAAAATCCAAAAGCACGTCGAATTTGATTTTCTAAAAAGCGTTTATAAGAAAAATGCATTAATTCTTCTTCATTAACAAAAATAACAAAAGTTGGTGGTTTCACAGCCACTTGGGTTCCATAAAAAATCTTCAACCGTTTTCCTTTATCAGTTGGAGTAGGATTAATTGCTACCGCATCTAAAATCACTTCATTTAAAATAGATGAGGTAATGCGAAGATTTTGATTTTCATAAACTTCTTGAATAATCGGTGTTAACTGATTTAAGCGTTGTTTTGTTTTCGCTGAAACAAAAACAATTGGGGCATAATCAAGATATAAAAATTCATTGCGAATATCTTCTTCAAATTTTTTCATAGAATGGGTGTCTTTTTCAATAGCATCCCATTTATTTACTACAATAATAACGCCTTTGCCTGCTTCATGAGCGTATCCTGCCACTTTTTTATCTTGTTCAATAATGCCTTCTTCTGCGTTTAAAACCATTAAGACCACGTCCGAACGTTCAATTGCTCTTAAAGCACGTAACACAGAATATTTTTCTGTATTTTCGTACACTTTTCCCCGTTTTCTAATTCCTGCTGTGTCAATCATCAGGAATTTTTGATCATCATGAACAAAAGATGTATCAATGGCATCTCTTGTGGTTCCAGCAATATCTGAAACAATCACTCGTTCTTCTCCTAATAAAGCATTAGTTAAAGAAGATTTTCCCACATTAGGACGACCAATAAAGCTAAAACGAATGGTATCGTCTTCTACTTCTTCATCATCTTCAGAAAAGTTTTCTAAAACTTTATCTAATAAATCACCTAAACCAGTACCGTGCGTGGAAGAAATAGGATAGGGATCGCCTAAACCTAAGGAATAAAATTCATAAACCTCATTACGCATTTCAGGATTATCCGCTTTATTCACTGCAAGTAAGACCGGTTTTTTAGAGCGATGTAAAATTCTAGCGACTAATTCATCTGCATCAGTAATTCCTTCTTGCACACTCACTACCATAATAATTACATTGGCTTCTTCAATGGCAATTTGCGCTTGTTGTTTAATTTGTTCCATAAAGGGCGCTTCTGAAATTTCAATCCCACCTGTATCAATGAGACTAAATTCTCTTCCTAACCACTCTCCAGTGGCATAAATTCGATCTCTAGTCACTCCTGGAATATCTTCCACAATGGAAATTCTTTCTCCAGCAATTCGGTTAAATAAAGTGGATTTCCCCACATTTGGGCGTCCCACAATGGCAAGAGTTGGTTTAACCATTTTAACGCCTCCTTTCAATTTAGTGCTTTTCTAAGTTTAGCTTCTTTTAAAATAAAATGCAATGTTAAATCACACCAGACAAAGGTTTTAACAGAAAATCTTTCTTTAAAAAGATTGCCAAGAAAATTGGTCTTTTTCTCTAAAGTAGGAAAGGAGTAGGACAAATAACTGTCCCACTCCCTTAAAGTTTAATAAAGGAAAACCAAAAATAGCCCTTGTCGTTCCGCCTTCATTATTTTAAAATTTATTCTTTGTCTAAATCTTTTAGTTGATCGCCTAAAATGTCACCCATGGAAAAACCAGTAGATTCTTCTGGCATTTCGTAAGTTTCTTCAACTTCTACTTCAGCTTCTTCAGATTTTGGTTTTTCTTCTAAAGCTTTAATGGAAAGACCAATTCTTCTTTCTTCAGGTTTCACTTCTAAAACTTTTACTTTCACTTCATCACCTTCATGTAAAACTTCATGAGGGGTAGCAATGTGATTATGAGAAATTTGTGAAATATGAACTAAGCCTTCTACTCCTGGGAAAAGTTCTACAAAAGCACCAAAGCTTGTCAGACGTTTAACTACACCATCTAATACAGCACCTACTGGAGCTTTTTCTTCAATATCTTCCCAAGGACCTGCTTGCGTTGCTTTAATAGATAAAGAAATTCTTTCTTTTTCAGGATTGATACTTAAAATTTTAACTTTTACAGTATCTCCACTTTTTAGAACATCTTGGGGTTTATTCACATGATAATGAGCAATTTCTGAAACGTGTACTAGTCCATCAATACCACCAAGGTCAATGAAAGCCCCAAAGTCAGTAAGACGAGCTACTTTTCCTTCAACAACGTCTCCTTCATGTAATTTGCTTAGAGCTTCTTCTTTTTGCGCTGTTTTTTCTTGTTCAACGACTGCTTTGTGGGATAAAATTAAACGATTTTCTGAAGGTTCAATTTCGATAATTTTGAATTTCAAAGTTTGACCTTTGTAACTTGAAAAATCACTGACGAAATGATCTTCTACCATAGAAGCAGGAACAAATCCTCTCACTCCAAGATCAACTACTAAACCGCCTTTAACCACATTCGTTACTTCAGCTTCAATTAATTTTCCAGCTTTGAAGTCTTCTTCAATATCGGCCCAAACTTTTTTCGCATCTAGGCGACGTTTGGATAATAAATAACTACCATTTTCTTTATCTTTACCAATAGATGAAATAACGACTAAAGCTAAAACATCTCCAACTTTCACAATGTCGCTTAAATCATCTGTAGGATTTGCAGTTAATTCTTTAGCAGGAACCACACCTTCAACACCAGCGCCTTCAATTCCCACAATCACTTGTTTGTCTTCAATGGCTAAAACTTCACCATTAACTACATCTCCAATTTTTACTTCTTGGAAACTTTCTAAAGCTTGTTCCATTGATTCTGTTCCATTTTCAACTTGATTTTCTTCAAATTCTGTCATGACTAATCCTCCTTACCAACAATAAAAAACACTTAATTATAAGCTACTTATAATTCTAAGATAAAAATACAAAAAAATAAAGCGATTTCCCTTAAAAACCTATGATTTAATTGATATTCTTTCGTTTATTAATAATTTCTAGAATTTCTGCGACGACTTGAGGAATATCTTTTCCTGTCGTATCCACTTCAATGGCATCTTTCGCTTTAACTAATGGAGAAATTTCTCGGTGAGAATCTAGATAATCTCTTTGTTCAATACTTTTTTTAATTTCTTGCAGATCAGCAACTTCACCATTTTTCAAATTTTCTTCATAGCGTCTTTGAGCTCTTTCTTCTACAGAAGCAATGAGAAAAATTTTAACTTGAGCTTTTGGTAACACTTGTGTCCCAATGTCTCTTCCGTCCATGACAATGTTTTCATTGTTAGCTATCTCTTGTTGCAATTCTACTAATTTTTCCCGAACTTTTTTTAAAGCAGACACTTGTGAGACATTGGCATTCACTTCAGGAGAACGAATTTCTTTAGTAACATCAAGCTTACCTAAAAAAACTTTTTGACCATTTTCAGAAGGTGCAAAAGAAATCGGTTGTTTTTCTAGTAAGTTCAGTAAGCTTTCTTCATCAGCTAAAGAAACTTTTCCTAAAAGGCCTGCATAAGTCACTGCCCGATACATCGCCCCTGTATCGCAATAAATATAGTGTAATTTTTTAGCAATAATTTTTGCTACGGTACTTTTTCCAGCAGAGGCTGGACCATCAATAGCAATTTGAATTGTATTCAATTGAGACATCCTTTATTATTTATTTCAAATCAAAAGAGCATTTGGTAAAAAAATCTTACCTCGTGCTCTTTTACTTCATATTTTTATACCCTTATTTCACTTTTAATACTTGTCCTGGACTAATCACAGAACTTGAAGATAAACCATTTAAACTTAATAATTCATCTAAAGATAAGCCGTTATTCACTGCAATTCGATATAAATTATCTCCTGCTTGAACAGTATAAGTTCCTCCAGTAGCTGGTTGTTCTGAACTTGAAGGCGTTGTTGGTTCTTCTGGTTCTGAATAAGATGGTTCTGGTTCTGGCTCTGGTTCTTCTACTGAAGAGGATGGTTCAGGAACAACTTCTGAAGAAGATGGTTCAGTCACAGGAGCAGAAGAAACAGTGGTACTTTCTACAGTGCTTGCGACAGTGCTTTCCACAGTACTTTCAGTACTTGAGGTACTTTCTATAGTGCTTGTGACAGTAGTGGACGATTCTTCATTGGCCACTTTTTCTGTTGGTCGCATAATCCAAAAGTAAGTGGCAAAAGTCATTACCACGGCTAAAACTAACAAAGCAACCAATAACGTCACAAATAAACTGTTATTCTTTTTTGTTTTTCTTTGCTCTGTTCGTGATTGATTATCTTCATAATCTGTATCATAGATTGGTTGATCCCAAGGTTCGTTTTGGTCGTTATTGTCTTTTTTACTCAATATTTTTCCCTCCTAAAAGCTATTCTTTTGCATTATATCATGAAGACCATGGGGAAATAAAGAGCAAATGAAACAAAAAATTTTTCTTAAGGACTTTTTAAAGAGCCTCTAAAGTGTCATTTTTTAAAAAGAGAATCAAGCCTTTCTTCCCAAGTCTCCTCTTTTAACTCGTCTAATGTCAAAGGTGTTCCTTTATCATAATCTTCAACTGTTAAATGATGATAACTACAACATTTTTCTGGAATATTAGGTCTTGGATTAGAAAAATAAGTGGCAATGTCTTCTCTTAAACAGTGATTAGAAAAAATATACGCCATTAATTTCTCTTCTTGAAAGTATTTTTCTCTATTTTTTTTCTCTAAAAGTTCATAAGAGGTTTCTTGTTGTTTAGCTTGTAAAAATTGAGCCACATCTGAAAGATTTTCTTCTCTTTTTTGGGCAAAATACCGGTGAATACGTTCATCTTGTTCTACATAATATAAAAGAGCAAAGCCTTCTTTTCCATCTCTGGAACACCGCCCTGTTTCTTGAACATAGTCTTCTAGGGAACTTGGTAATTCGTAATGAATCACAAAACGAATATCAGGTTTATCAATCCCCATTCCAAAGGCATTTGTGGCTACAATAATTTGGAGTTTCCCTGAAATAAACTGCATTTGCAACTGTTGTCTTTCCATAGGCGTCATTCCACCATGATAGCTACTAGCTTTAAATCCTTGTTCTTTTAAAAATCTCCCAAGCTCTTCACATTTTTTTCGCGTATTACAATAGATAATTCCACTGGTAAATCGCTGATTTAAAACCTGTAATAAATCTTCTTGGCGACTTTTTTCATCAGGTAAAATTTTCACTAAATAACCAATTTTTTCTCGATTAACGGGATACTCTACTAACATTAAATTTTCTTTAAGTAAAAAATGTTGAATATCCCTTTTTACTTTTTTAGAGGCTGTGGCAGTTAAGGCTAAAATTTGCGGAAAACCTAATTGGGGTAAAACTTTTTCAATGAGCAAGTATTCTGGGCGAAAGTCAAATCCCCATTGAGAAATACAATGGGCTTCATCAATGACTAAAAGAGCTATTTTCACTTTTTTTAAATAAAACTGAACCTCTTTATTTTGCAACATTTCAGGAGACAAAAGCAAAAAAGAAAAAGAAGTTAAATGACTTAAAATAGCAGTCTTTTCTTCCGGAGTTTTGTGAGAACTTAAAGAAACAGCAGAAGCCTTTTTTAATTGATTTAAGCGTCTTACTTGGTCTTCCATTAAAGAAATTAAAGGGGATAAAATAATCGTTAACCCTGGACGTAAAAAACTCGGTAAAGCGTAACATAAAGTTTTCCCTGAACCTGTGGGTAAAATACCTAGCACATTTTTATTGGCGAGAATATTTTGCACAATTTCTTCTTGTCCCAGGCGAAAATGATTAAATCCAAAATACTTTTTTAAGGCTTCTTCTAGGGTCATTTTCTCACCTCTGATAAATAATTAATTTGCCATAAACGATAACTTAAAAAATCCATTTCTTTAGTAGAACTTATTGTTTTATAATCCCAATGAATCACTTGAGGATGATTTTTCACATAGTCATTTAAAATCAGCTTTGTTTCTTTTTGAATAAAATTTTCAAAAGGAAACTGTGCTTCCTCTAAAATAGCAATTTCTAAAAGATGGTCTCTTAAAGTAGAAGGTTTCAATTCCGGGCGTTTTCGTTGTAGTTGACTTAAAGAGCTGTCTTTTGTGAGAAATTTTTTCGTCTGAGAGACACTATTTTCTTTTTCTTGGAGTAAATCCTTTAAAAGAGGATAATTGCCCTGTTTTAAAAAGAAAATAAAGCTGTGGAGATCATGGTAATAAGTAAGATAACCTTCCATTTTATCTAAGGGATAAATTTGTGCTGGAACTTGCCCTAATACCTCATGGCCTTGCCATAATTGAGACAATCTATTGGCACTTTTTTTAGGCAGTTGAGAATTTAATTGGGCGATTTCTTCTTTAACCATTAGAATTTTTTCTTCTTGTAAATGATTTTTTTTCAACCAGACTTTTATTTTCACCCCTGTAAGAAAATCTTGGGACAAAGGAAGATACTGGGCATTTTTGAAGGATTTTTCTGATAAGACTTGTAAGGAAAATAAAAACAATCCCCAAAGCTCTTGGTCAAACATCGAGTAAGGATAACCTTTTAAAAAAGGATATTCTGTTAAATCAAGGGGTGCTTCTAGAGAAGAACGGGAATATAAAAAACCCTGTTTTTCTTCAATGAGTCCTGTTTTCTTTAAAGACATAAGAGCATTTTCATAGTCTTCTTTTCGTAAATTTCTAAATAAACCAAAAAAAGGCAGTAATTGGTTAAAATAACCAAACACTAAAATAGAGCTAGTTTTTTTCCCAGTTAATAATAGGTATAAGGTGGTTTTTTTCAACTTGTGTCTTGTCATAATCAAGGTTAGAATAAATTTACGCATTAGATCAGCTGCCTTTAAGGAGGATAAGTTCAATGTATTGCCAAATAAAAAAAGAATTATGTATTGCTTGTGGCCTTTGCCAAGTCAGTTCTCCGGAATTTTTTGAAAGTGATGAAGAAGGCATCGTCATTTTTAAAGAAGCACCAGAAAAAGAAGAACTTCCTTTTTCTGATAAAAAAATAATCGCCACCATTAAAAATTGTCCCACTGCTTGTCTTCGTTATAGTTTAACACAGAAAAAAACCACTGGAAAATAAAAATTCCAGTGGTCATTTTTTTATTTAGAAAAAGATTGATGACTTAAAGTAGTTGTTTTTCTAGTTAACCAAGGTAAAAGTTTAGCATAAACTAATAAAAATGCGGCAGAAACTAGGGCACCTTTAAATAAATTAAAAGGAACAATTCCTACTGTTACATATTTTGCTAAACTCATTCCTAAAAAGTTATCCGCTGAAACATTGAAAAATTTCAAGTACAAAGGAGTAATGACAAAATAATTAGCCACAGCCATAAAAGCGGTCATTAATATTGTTCCTGAAATAATTCCTAAAAACTTACTAAAGCGATCCTTCAC
>CAMJVA010000061.1 GCA_946409145.1 uncultured Enterococcus sp.
ATGTATCACATTCTTTCACTAAAGTTTCTCCAGAAAATTCACTGTCTTTAATCATCACCGCCGCCCCAACTTTCACTAAGCTTTGGGCATTTTTTGTTTGATGATCATTGGTTACATAAGGACTAGGAACTAAAATTGCTGGAAGTCCTAAGGCAGTAAATTCCGCAATGGAAGTTGCTCCTGCACGTCCTACTAAAAGATCCACATTCCCCAATATTTCATTCATATTTTTAATATAAGGAACAATGGCAATATTTTTACCCCAGGTTTTATCTTTAAAGGTGGCAAAAAATCTTTCTCCAGAAGCGTAAAGAACTTGATATTCTTTTTTAGAAAAATCTTCTAAAGCTTCTAAAACTCCGTCATTAATTTTTTTAGCTCCTTGACTTCCCCCAAAAATTAGCACCGTTTTTTTCTCAGGAGACAGGCCAAAAGTAGTTAAAATATCGCTTTTAGCACCTTGAATCACTTGAGAGGCACGGGGATTTCCTGTTAAAACAACTTTTTCTTTTGGAAAATATTGAGCCACATCAGGAAAAGAAATGGCTACTTTTTTAACAAAGCGAGCTAAAAATTTATTCGTAATTCCAGGGACACTGTTTTGTTCATGAATCATTGTAGGCACATGACATTTGTGAGCTGCATAAACCATCGCTGCTGACACATAACCTCCTGTTCCTACTACAATATCTGGTTGGAATTCTTTAATGATTTTTTTACCTCGGGAAACACCTTTTAAAAAAAGATTAATGGTTTTTACATTATCCATACTTAAGGAACGCTTCAATCCTTGAACAGTTAAAAGTTCATAAGAAAGGCCCGTTTCAGGTAAAATTTTACTTTCTAACCCTCTTTTTGCCCCAACGTACATAAACTCACAGCTTGGATCCACTTGTTTAATATAATCAATTAACGCAAGAGCCGGATAAATATGACCTCCAGTGCCGCCACCAGTCATTAATACTTTCATTTTTCAACATCCTTTTGTAAATTTTTCACTTCGTTAATAAAAGCTGTACCCCGATCTTCAAAATTAGGATATTGATCCCAACTAGCATTGGCAGGAGAGAGTAAAATAATATCTTCTTTAGCAGAAATGTTATACGCCGCTGAAACAGCCTCTACTGGGTCTTTCACTTTAATAATTTGAGCGACCCCCGCATTTTTACCAGCCATGGCTAATTTTTCTTTAGTTTGGCCAAAGACAAGGAGTCCTTTTAATCCTTTTAAGCTGCTTTCCAGTTCTTCAAAACCATTTCCCCGGTCCAAACCCCCAGCAATTAAAATGGTTTTAGCTACTGGAAAACCACTTAAAGCTTTTTTCGTCGCTAAAATATTGGTTGCTTTAGAATCGTTGAAAAATTTTCGTCCTTCAATTGTCGCCACATATTGTGTCCGATGAGGAACTCCGTGAAAATGAGTGAGCACCTCTTTTAGAACCTCATTACTAATTTTAAATAATTTCGCTACACTAATAGCTGCTAGAGCATTTTCTACATTATGACTTCCTGGAACCCCAAGGTCACTTGCAAGCATAATTTCTTCTTCCCCATAATAAATGACCCCGTCTTTTTCGTAAGCTCCAGCTACTTTTTTTGTCGTAGAAAAATAGTTCACCGTAGCCTTAGAAGTTTTTCCATACCGGTGTAATTTTTCTTGATTATCATTTAAAAAGAGCACATCTTTTGCTGTCATATTTTTTTGGATATTCCATTTAGCTGCTTCATACGCTTCTTGAGTACCATGATAATCTAAATGTGTAGAATAAATATTAGTAATAATCGCCGCTTTAGGATGGAAAGTGGTAATACCTAAAAGTTGAAAACTAGAGGTTTCCATAATAATCACATCGTCTTTTGTGGCTTTTTGAGCCACTTCAGAAGCAGGATAACCAATGTTTCCAGCCAAATAGGCTTGACCTTCTACTTTTCCAGCATTTAGCATTTCTCCAAGCATGGTCGTGGTGGTGGTTTTTCCATTGGTTCCTGTAATGGCCACAATAGGGGCTTCTGAAATTTCATAGGCTAGTTGAATATCAGTAATAATGGTCATCTTTTTTTCTAAGGCTTTTTGAATCATAGGATTACTGTAAGGAATCCCTGGATTTTTAACCATTACAAAATAATCTTCTTCTAAAAGTTCCACTGGATGACTGCCACATACTACTTTAATGCCTAAATCCACTAATTCTTGGGCAGCTGGATTTTCTTCAAAAGGTTTACTATCGTTTACTGTGACAAAAGCTCCTAGTGAATGGAGCAGTTTTGCTGCTGCCATTCCACTACGAGCTAGTCCTAACACAAATACTTTTTTGTTTTCATAGGTTGTGATTTTCTTCATTTTTCTAGCCTCCAAAGCCATATAAGATCAATAAGGTAATGCCACTTGTTACAAGGGCCACAACCCAAAAAATACCATCGATCTTCCATTCGCTCCAGCCACTCATTTCAAAGTGATGGTGAATTGGGGCCATTTTAAAGAGACGTTTTCCTGTGAGTTTAAAACTTGTAACTTGCAACATAACAGATAAGGTTTCAACAACATAAACCAGACCAATTAAAAGTAAGGTCCACTCTTGTTTTAAAATAATGGAAATTCCAGCTAGTAATCCACCTAAAGCTAATGCTCCCACATCACCCATGAAAATTTTAGCTGGTTTTTTATTATAAGGGAAAAAGCCAATCAGTCCTCCTACAACCGAAAGACAAACAAGTAATACATCCCATTGTTGTTGCTGCCAAGCTATAATACCATAAGTTGCAAAAGAAATGGTACCTAAACCAGAAACTAAACCATCAATACCATCGGCTAAATTAACGGCATTAGAAAACCCAACTAACCAGAAAATAATAAATGCCCCGTAAAGAATGCCTAAAGGTAAATTAATACCAAAGGGCAAATGTAGAGTATTCGTAAATCCTTCGTGTAAATAAATATAATAGAAGAATAAACCACCGACAATTTGACCAATGAGTTTTTGCAGTGAAGTTAAACCCATATTCCGCTTTTTAAAAAGCTTAATAAAATCATCTAAAAAACCTAGTAAGCCATAAATAATCATGACGACTAAAAGAGTTAATAAAACTGGGGTCAGCTGATGAATCCAAAGTCCTGACCACAAACTGGTAATTAAAGTGGCAATTAAAAAGACGACTCCACCCATTGTTGGGGTTCCAGCTTTCACATTATGCCATTTAGGTCCTTCTTCTCTTATTTGTTGCCCTTGCTTTTTATAGTGAAAATAGCCAATAAAGGCTGGCATGACTGCCACGGTGATACCAAAGCTTGAAGCAATGGGTAAAAATATTTGGGTCCATTCCATAAGTATTCTCTCCTACTATTTGACCATTTGGCCATTTATTGTAAAATCACACGAATTTCTTCTTCGGTAATTTTGCTATTTGCACTAAGACTTTGGGCCACGGCAAATCCTTGACCTTCAATGACAAATTTTTTAGCAATTAAATTTTCTAAAGCCATTAAATCATTTTTTGACCATCCTGTCACATCAGGCATGGTCGGTGTTTCATCAGTTAAAAGTAACACTTTTGCATTTGGTAACAACTGAGTATTTTCTTCCACTGATTGTTTTAACACTTTATCTCCGCTACCAATGACCACTGGAGTTAAGCCTAAAGCACTTAAATTTTTCGTTGCCCCTTTAACCGTTTGTCCTACTAATTGAGGCGTGTTAATTTCAGAAATGGCTGCTTCTGTTTTTTTCATATCTAAGGCCCGCTTCATTAAAGGATTGGTTAATTCTGACAATAATTTTCCAGAATAAGTCGTTGGTTTTTTAATCGTTACATAAAGTAAATATTCAGGGTTTTCTGTGGGAGCAGCCATCATAACAGAATAAATAAAGTCATTCCCCGAATCAGAATATTTTCCATTTTCGGCAATTTGGGCGGTTCCTGTTTTGGCACCGACTGTGTAGCCTTCAATGGCATATTGGTTACCTGTACCGTAATTTTCATCATAAACCACATCTTCCATATGATCCAAAACGCTTTTGGCCGTTTCTTTGGTGACTACTTGTCCTAAGGAAGTGGGACCAAATTTTTCAGCTTTTCCTGTTGAACCATTAACAATTTGTGAAATGTAATAAGGTTTCACCATTTGTCCTTCATTAGTAATTGCTGAATAGGCTTGAAGCATTTGCAATGCTGAAACAGAAACGGCTTGTCCAAAAGCAGACATGGCAACGCTGACTTTGTTATCTTCTGGAAGACTTCCGGCAGTTTCATTAGGAAGACCAGATTCAGTGCTTTTTCCAAAGCCAAAATCTTTTAAATATTGTAACCATTTTTCATTACCTAATTTTTCTTCTAAAATAACCATGCCAATATTAGAAGACCAAGAATAAGCTTGACTCATATTTAATGGGCCAATTTTCCCAAAGTCATGGTCATAAATCATTGCATCATAAAGAGCTAAAGATTTATTATTATAGGTTTCATTAGGATCAAAAACACCTTCATTAATAGCTGCAGCTAAAAGCATGGTTTTCATGGTTGACCCTGGTTCATAAGGATCTTCCACTAACACATTGCGGTATAAGGTATCTTCTGTAAATCCTTGTTGGGGATTGAAGCTTGGGCGTTGGCTCATGGCTTCAATTTCTCCAGTTTTGGCATTCATTAACACAGCGGTTAAATCTTCTGGAGCACTTTTTTCATAAACACTGTCCATTAACGTTTCTAAATAACTTTGCAGTTGAGAATTAAGAGTCGTATAAATATCATCCCCATTTTCAGCTACTGCTTTATCTTCCACTGTTCCGGCTACAGCGTTCCCACTATGATCTTTTTCATAAACAATTTTTCCATCTTTTCCTTCTAATAAATCGTTAAAAGCAGCTTCAATGCCCATAATTCCTTTTAACCCTTGACTTTCGTCTTTAGGATCAGAAAGTTGTGCATAACCGACTAAATAACTAGAAAAATCTCCATTAGGATAAAGTCTGGCTGGATGTTCTTCAAAGAATAACCCTTTCGTGTCAGCAGCTTTTACTGCTTCTTCCAGTTTCATTTTTGTTTCTAAGGAAATATTTTTCCCTTCTTTTCCAAATTCCACTTGGTAAGGTTTTTTCCCGTGACTATCTTTTTGTTCCAGTTGACTTAAAGCATAATTTTCTTCTACTCCTAAATTATCAGCTAAAATTTTAGCTAATTTAGGATAATCAGAACTTTCAGCATAAAGTTTAACATTATTTACCCCAATATAAGAATTATCTAAAATCACGTAGCAAGAATACGTGGTAGCATCTTTTGCTAATGCTTCCCCATAACGATCTAAAATCGAGCCTCTTGTTGCAGGAATGACCGATTCTCCAGTGTATAAATCTTTTGTTTTAGACTCTAGACTTACTCCTGCCACTGAATCAGTTGCCACGACAAAAATAAGACGCCCTACAAACAAAAAGAACAATCCAAGGGTGAGTAGGAATAAACCTACTCCTACCTTTTTGCGATTGTTCCTGGGAGACTGATTTTTTTTTAAAATGAAGTCTCGTATTTTACCCATTATTTCACGTTCCTTATGTTGTCTTCCTGTAAAGTTAAACCTAATTTTTCAGCAGCTTGTTTAATATTTTCTGCTGAAGATAATTCAGTTTTTTCTTGTTGTAACTGTTGAATATTTTTTTCTTTAGTCGAAATACTTTGTTCAATTTTAGTCGTGTTTTCTTGAACTTTCGTAATTTCATTTCTCATATGAATCATCCCAAAAGCTAAAGCAACCACTAAGGTTAAAACAAAACCAATGACTACTTTTTCTAAAAGTGAAATACGATTGGCTTTTTTTTGTGGTATCAAATGAGGTTTTGGCTCATTTTTTACTTGAGGAGTTAAATTAGGAAGGGCATTGTCAAAGTAATACTCATCATTTCTTTTCAATTCAGCCAAAATAATCACTCCTCCCTAATTTTTTCTACGACCCGTAACTTAGCGGAACGGGCACGATTATTATGTGCTAATTCTTCTTTTGAAGCTAAAATAGGTTTTCTATTCACTAACCGTAAAATAGGTTGATCTTCTTCTAGAACAACAGGAATACCTGGAGGTTGTTCTTTTTCAGTAGCGTATTCTTTAAACGTATTTTTCACTAAACGATCTTCTAATGAATGGAAAGTAATTACAGAAATTCTTCCATGAAGTTGAATTAAACTAATAGCTTCTTCTAAGGAATCTTCTACAGCTCCTAATTCATCATTTACTGCAATGCGAATCGCTTGAAAAATTCTTTTTCCTGGATGTCCCCCACTTCTTCTAGCAGGAGCGGGAATAGCTTCTTTAATAATGTCCACTAAATCAAAGGTTGTGGCAATAGGTTTTTCTTCGCGTTTTTTTTCAATTAAGCGTGCAATTTGTTTTGAAAATTTTTCTTCTCCATAACGGAAAAAGATTTTAACTAATTTTTCGTAAGGCCAAGTATTGACTACTTCATAAGCAGATAATTCTTGGCTTTGATCCATGCGCATATCTAAAGGAGCGTCTTTATGATAGCTAAAGCCTCTTTTTGCTTCATCAAGTTGCGGAGAAGAAACGCCTAAATCATAAAAAATGCCGTCTACTGAATAAACGCCTAAATCATTTAACGCTTCTTTTAAATGACGAAAATTATTTTTTATTAAGGTTACTTTTCCTGCTTGAATCTCATCTTTTAAAACTTCTTTAGCATGATCAATGGCAAGCTCATCTTGGTCAAAACAATATAAGTGGCCTGAATCAAGTTTTTCTAGCAGATATTTGGTATGCCCTGCGCCGCCAAGTGTGCAGTCAACATATATTCCATTAGGTTTTACCTGTAAATTATCAATCGTCTCATGGAGAAGTACTGTTTCATGTTGGAATTCTGCCACTTTCGCCCCACCTTTAAGTATTTATAGACCAAAATCAATCATATTTTCAGCAATTTCGTCGAAGGATTCTTCCGCCACATTAGAAAATTCTTCCCAACGTGTTTCATCCCAAATTTCAATGCGATTGGACACGCCAATAACCACACAATTTTTATCTAGTTTAGCGTGGTTTTTTAAAGAAGTTGGGAGGTTGATTCGTCCTTGTTTGTCAATTTCACATTCAGTTGCTGCCGAATAAAAGAAACGGACAAAAGTTCGCGCATCTTTTTTTGCTAAAGGCATTTCTGCAAGTTTTTGTTCTAATTGTTCCCATTGGTCCATTGGATAGCCAAATAAACAGCCATCTAAACCTCTAGTTACCACAAATTTTGCTCCTAATGCTTCCCGAAATTTCGCGGGCATAATCAAGCGTCCTTTGCTATCAAGAGTGTGTTGAAACTCTCCCATGAACATAAAACTCACCTGCCTCCACTGAATAGGTTAAGTCTACCACATTCCCCCACTTTCCTCCACAACCTTTTTAATTTATCGGAGGGTTAAAATAAAATTTAAAGAGTTTGTAACATTACTGTAAGAAACATTGAGACAACTTATGGCACTCCTAGAAAAGCAGTCACTGAAAATAAGGATAAAATAAAAAAATAGGCATAAAAATCAGCGAGGATTTTCATACCTATTTTTAAAAAATGGGCCAGTGAACATAGAGATTAATGATAATAAAAATAAAATAAACTGTCATGGTGAGTAAAAAAGTTAAGCGCCAAAACATTTTAAAGAAACGTTTAAAAGGCAGTTCTCCATAATTGTAGGCAAAAAAGGCTGCTAAAGCGATGCCTAAAAGACAAGTCATAATTAACCAAAAAGGAAAAATCGAATGACCATATGTATCTAATGAAAGTTCATGAAGGCCTAATACTAAAAATAAAACAGCTAAGTCCACCTGCTTTAATTTCCATTTAAAAAAAGGCAAGGAAACAACGAAGCGACAAGCTAATAAAACAAGTAGTGGATAAAGGTACCAAAAAATTCTTAATTCCAAGTTTTCCCCTCCTTTTTTAAAACAAAATAAATGAGCAAAAACAACATTTGCTTATTCCCTACTGACCATTTTTGTTGCTGAATAAAAAAATAAGCCAAAAGAACGTCTTATAAAGACTTTATGACTCGTTTTACTTCAGATTCTTTTTTAATTATAACATTAATTGAGAAATTCTCACGTAAATTTTTTCTTTAAAAAATCTAAAGAAAACAATTACTTGTTTTTTTCTTTCCTAGCGTTTACAATATAGCCATTACATAGTCAAAGGTGAGATTAAATGGCTGAAAAGAAAAAAACAAGTACTTTTCGTAAAATTACCCAAGTCATGGTTTGGACAATGATTATTTTAACTTTAGCTGGGGTAGTCTTAACAACATTAGTGCA
>CAMJVA010000062.1 GCA_946409145.1 uncultured Enterococcus sp.
GAAACATTTAAATCCTCATGGCTTTTAGAACAATTGAAGCAAGGTAAAATGCCCACAACATCTCAAATTAATCCAGGAAGATATGCGGAATTTTTTAAAACTTTCGCCAAAGAAAATACTCCTGTGTTATATTTATGTTTTTCTTCTGGTTTATCTGGCTCCTATGAAAGTGCTTTACAAGGAGTAGAAATGGTCAAAGAAGAATATCCTGAAGCTGATATTACTGTTTTTGATACAAAAAATGCTGCTCTTGGGGAAGGCTTAGTAGTTTATTACGCCACAAAACTAAAAGAAGAAGGAAAATCTTTAGCCGAAGTGTTAGCTTGGGTAACGGAAAATGCCATTCGAGTTCATTCTTATGTTAAAGTAGAAGATTTAGACCACTTAAAACGGGGAGGAAGAATTTCCAAAACCGCAGCTGTCTTAGGTGGCTTAATGAATATTAAACCTATTTTAATTATGGATGCTAAAGGAAAACTTCAAAATGTTGGTAAAATTCGTGGCTCCCAAAAAGCTTTAGATCATTTAGTAGATGAAACGATTAAAACCATTGAACATCCTGAAACACAAACGTTATTCATTGCTCACTCAGGTGATTTAGCCAGTGCCGAAAAAGTAAAAGAAAAATTAATGGAAAAAGTGAATCCTAAAGAAATTATTATTTATCCTTTAGGACCAGTTATTTCTTCTCACACAGGAATTGGATGTATTGCTGTGTTTTCATTAGGAAGTAAAAGAGTTTAAAAAAACGTCTTATTAGTTTGTAGAATGATTAACAAACTAATAAGGCGTTTCTTTTTAAAGGCACTTTGTTTGACGAAAAAAACCATCTAGAATATGATGAAAGTGCCATGAAAGTGGACAAGATTTTTAGAAAAGGGGATTTATTTTTATGAAAAGCAAAAAAATTATTGCAGGAATTGGACTTTTATTACTATCAGGAAGTTTGTTAGCTGCATGTAGTTCTGACTCTGATAAAGGAAATTCTTCTTCTGAAGCATCTTCATCTTCAGTAGAAAAATCAAGTGCTTCTTCATCTGCTGAAGTCGTTTCTACTGCTTCTGTTTCTGATGACGCGAGTGTTTTAAAAACTGCTCTTGGAGCAGATGGTAATTGGATTGTAGCTGCCACAGCTGATGTTACTTTCCCAGAAGATTTAACAGTTACTGGAGAATTCCATAATAAAGGGGATGCTTCACAAGATATTTACCGTAAATTAGCTTTGTATTCACAAGATGCAGATCGTAAAGTAACGGCTGAATATACAATTACTGTCCCTAACTTAATTGTGGAATCTGAAAACTTAAACATTGTTCACGGAACAGTGAAAGGAAATATTACAGTTAAAGCAAACGGTTTTGTTTTAGATGGCGCTAAGGTAGAAGGAAATGTTACTTTTGAAAAACAAGAGTACAAAGACTCTGCTAAATTAGAAGAAAATGGCGCTAGTGTTTCAGGTGACGTTACTGTTGCTGAATAATTAAAAAAGCAAAAGTCCTTAAAAATCAATTGATTTTTAAGGACTTTTTTTTGTCTTTTTTAGAAAATAACGAACAAATGAAGCTAAAAAGTTTAAAGGTTAAATTCTGCTTCTTCATCTAAAATAAGTTGTAAAACATGTTGCAAGAAGGTGTCTAATTTTTCATCTTCCATGGACAAACGAACATTTCCATCTCCATCTTGTAAAAACAAATTGTCTTTGGCATCTTCAATGAGAAAATAATTTTTTTCTCCTTCAATGTTTAAGGCAAGTTTTGCCTCAGGAAATTCGATTTTCCGGTTGACCACAGTGATTCCTGCTAATTTACTAGTGAAATAATCTTCTAATTCTTTTACAGATAACTCTTTCATGAGTATATCCCCTTTCTTAACACTTTTATTTTAGCACCATTTTAAAGAAGTGGTATAATAAAAGCATTCCTTGGAGGTGAGAGTTATTTTCAAAAATATTTTCAAAAAGGAAAATATCATTGGTCTAGTGGCTATTATTTTGCTTTTAGGCAGTGGCTTTTTATTTTTATTTAAAGAAAAGTATCATTATTTCTTAACTGACTGGCATTTTTCTCAAAGTGCTGAAAAAATCATGGGCAACTGGGAGTTAATTGGTGTCGTTGATGAGGAAAGTTTTACAGTGCAAAATACTCAGAATCAAGTAACTGAAGCGCACGGTATTCATTTTAAAACAGAAAAAGAAACGAGTTTAAAAAAGACGCTAGCAGAAAAGTATCATGGAAAAGTAAAAGACGACATTTCTGGGACAATGGGTAATTTAGCTGATGATAAGAGAGTACCGGTTATTTTTTTATCCCCTACAGCTAGTAAAAAATTAGTCAAAACTCCTGAAGAAAATAAGTTTTTAGTGGATCTCAGTTTAAGCGAGAAAAAAATTGAAAATCTGCTCAGGGTTTTAGACGAAGATTATCAACCTAATTTTTCCTATGGTCTTTATCTTTTTACAGAAAATAGTGGTAGCTTTTTGTGCTTATCTCGAGATTTCAAAAATTTATTCTGGTATAACGGGGAAAACTTAAGTATTTATGAACGATAGAAATAAAAAAAGCAGCTTAAAAAGTCTTAGACTAGTATGGTCTAAGACTTTTTTCTAAGAAAAGAACAAATGGAGTTTTTTTACTTGACGCATTTAAATTTTTCTTGTATCTTTTATAAAGTGAACGATGTTCATATTGTTTAAAGGAGGTGTCTTATGAATTTAGCCGTTAGCTCAAAAGAAGATTTAATTAAAGTTTGTAAAGAAATAGTTAAAGAACAAGGAATTCAAGCTGTAAGTGTCCGCTCTTTAGCTAAAAAAGCGGGAATTTCAGTAGGAGCAGTGTATAATTATTTTCCTTCAAAAAATCAATTATTAGTAGAAACCATTGGAAGTATTTGGGGAGAAATTTTTCATTTTACTCACGGAAATAAATCTTTTACCAGCTTTAAAGAGTGTTTAAAAGCTTTATTAGACAGTATTACAAAAGGGAAAGAAAAATATCCTCATTTTTTCACCGAACACGCTTTAGTCATGACTTATACTCATGAAGAGACAGGGAAAGAATTAATGGGAAATTTTTGGGATCATCTTAAAAAAAATTTATTAGAAACTCTCATTGCTGATAAACATTTAAGAAAGAATCTTTTTAATGAAGATTTATCCCAAGAAGAATTAGTAGAATATATTTTTGAGCTCTTTCTTTCAGTGATGATCAGTGAAAAATCTCCTGAAAGTCTTTTAAAATTAGTAGATAATTTGCTCTATTAATTTTTTTAGACAAAAATGAACATTGTTCAAGTTAAGGAAGAAAATTGGAGTGATTTTCAAAATAAAAAAGTGTCCTCTGAAAAAATTTTTAAGATAAATTAAAAGAAAGAAGGAAGAATTAATGAAAAAAGTAATGAATAGTGCAATCGTTTATTTTATTTTAGCCATGGTAAGTGGTGTGTTTTATCGAGAATTTACCAAGTGGTGGGATTTTTCTGGTGCTACAACCTTAAGTGTCCTTCATACGCATTTGTTGATTCTAGGAACAGGAGTGACATTACTTTTAAGTTTTGGATTTAAAAAACAACAACCGAAACATTTTAACCGATTATTTTTCGGCTATAATTTGAGTTTTTCCCTAATGATTTTAACCCTTTTACTTCGAGGAATTGTTCAAGTAATGGATCTCCATCTTTCCGCTCCTTTAAACGCATCTTTATCTGGGGTAGCGGGTCTTAGCCATATTGCCATGGCCATTTTTTTAGGTATATTTCTTTTTGCTATTAGAAAAAATTATCTCAATGAAATTGGAGGAAAATAAATGTCAAACTTACTTATTGCGGCAATTATTTCAATGATTTTAGCCCTAACTTTTTATACCATTGGGGTGTTTGCTGAACGAAAAAGCGGGACCTTATTAAACTGGCATGGTATTATTTTTTGGCTAGGATTTATTTTTGATACTACTGGAACGACCATTATGAGTAAAATTTCTGGGGGAGGATTTTCATTTAACCTTCACGGTGTTACAGGCCTCATTGCTCTTTTATTAATGGCTTTTCATGCAATTTGGGCAACGGTAATTTTAGTTAAGAAAAATAAAGCGGCCCAAGAAAATTTCCACAAATTTAGTCTTCTAGTTTGGTTAATTTGGCTAGTTCCTTTTGTTATTGGTTTAATTATTGGAATGGGTTAATTGTTTTTACATTAAACATCTTATTTAGCTGACACATTTAAATATGAAAAAAGATCATCTAATGAAGTGAGTAGCCTCAAAAAAGAAGCTACTCTTTTTTAAAATTTTATTGTTGACAAATGTAAACGATAGGTGCATTATAAAGAGGTCAGGAGGGAAAAAAATGGACGTTGAAAATATTACTAAAGCAGAATGGGAAGTTATGCGCGTAGTTTGGACCAAAAAAGCCACCACTTCTAGTGAAGTGAGTGCTTTGTTAGAAGAAAGTTTTGCTTGGAAACCATCTACAGTGAAAACTTTATTAAATCGATTAGTAGATAAAAATTTTTTAAGTACCAAAAAAGATGGCAAAAGATTTATTTATGAAGCGGTTATTAATGAGACCCAAGGAACAGAAAGTTTAGCTGAAGATCTTACAGGAAAAATTTGTGCTAGAAAAATTCCTGATTTTTTATTAACCATTATGGAAAAGTCTCAATTTACCTTAGAAGACTTAGAAAATATTGAAAAATTAGTAGCAAAAAAAAAACAAACAGCGGTGGCAGCAATTCCTTGTAATTGTTTACCAGGACATTGCGACTGTTAGAAAGGAACTTTATGGAAACTTTAATTTTTCCTATTAAAGGAATGATGTGTGCCAGTTGTGCAGCTACAGTGGAAAAAACTGCTGCTAAAAGTACAGGAGTTGAAAAATCTTCAGTTAATTTAGCCACAGAAAAATTACAAGTGGAAGTGGACAAGGATTTTGACCTAATCTCTTTAAAAGAAGCTATAAAAGATAGTGGTTATGAACTGGTGATTCCAGAAAAAAGACAAACTTTTTTGATTAAAGGAATGACTTGTGCTAGTTGTGCAGCCACAGTGGAAAAAGTAGTAGGAAATCTTCCAGAAGTGACGCAAGCCTCAGTTAATTTGGCCACGGAAAAAATGACCGTTGCCATGGAAGATACCCCAGAAATCACCGAAAAAATTCAACAAGCGGTGAAAGAAGCCGGGTATGCAGCTGAAGCTTTAGGAGAAGAAAACTTAACTCAAGGAATAATAGTCCAAGAAAAAGAACAAGCATTGAAAAATTTGTGGCAGCGATTTGTTTATTCTTTAGTTTTTACAGTTCCTTTATTATATTTAGCCATGGGACACATGATTGGCTTACCTCTTCCTGAAGTGGTAGCACCTGACATTCATCCAGTGACATTTGTTTTCCTTCAATTTCTCTTAACTGTGCCTGTTTTAATTTTAGGCCGAAAATTTTACTTAACAGGTTTCAAAACTTTAGCTAAAGGACATCCTAACATGGACTCTTTAGTGGCTCTTGGAACCAGTGCTGCTTTTTTATACAGTTTATATGGTAGCATCCAAACAATCTTAGGCAATAGTGAGTTCACTATGAACTTGTATTATGAATCGGCAGCGGTGATTTTAACCTTAATTACTTTAGGAAAATATTTTGAAGCACGGGCTAAAGGAAAAACCAGTGAAGCCATTACGAAACTTTTAGATTTGACTCCGAAATTTGCCAAAGTTCTTAAAAATGGTGAAGAAGTTTCTATTCCTGTAAGTGAACTGTTACCAGGGGATGAAATTATCGTAAGACCAGGAGAAAGCATTCCTACAGATGGAATGATTCTTTCTGGAAGTAGTGCTGTAGATGAATCTTTGGTTACTGGAGAAAGTTTGCCTGTGGATAAAACTGTGGGAGATACAGTCATAGGAGGGGCCATTAATCAAAAAGGGAGCTTTAATTTTCAAGCGACTAAGGTAGGGAGCGATACAGCCCTAGCTAAAATTATTCAATTAGTGGAACAAGCTCAAGGATCTAAAGCACCTATTGCCCGTTTAGCTGATAAAATTTCGGCTGTTTTTGTGCCAATTGTCATTACCTTGGCTGTTTTAAGTGGTTTAGTTTGGTTTTTTGTGTTAAAAGAATCTTGGGTCTTTAGTTTGACCATTAGTATATCAGTTTTAGTTATTGCTTGTCCTTGTGCTCTAGGGCTAGCAACCCCTACAGCCATTATGGTAGGTAGTGGTAAAGGGGCAGAAAATGGGGTACTCTTTAAAAATGGTGCCGCCCTTGAAACTATGGAAAAAGTTTCTACTATTATTTTTGATAAAACAGGAACGTTAACTAAAGGACAACCTACTGTGACTAATATTTTAGGTGAGAATCAAGATCTTGTTTTACAATTAGCTGCTAGTTTAGAAAAATTTTCCGAGCATTCTTTAGGAAAAGCTATTTTAGAAAAAGCTGAAGAAAAAGAAACGGTCTTTCTTCCAGTGAGTGATTTTTCTGCTCACTTAGGTGGAGGAATTAGTGGGAAAATTCAAGGTGAAAATATTATTTTTGGTAATCTTTCCTTAATGAAAGAAGAAAATGTCTTGTTGAATCCTTTTGAAAAAGAAGGAGAGCAACTAGCTGAACAAGGAAAAACGCCTATGTATTTAGGAAAAAACCAAGAGATTTTAGGTTTGATTGCTGTGAGTGATCCTGTGAAAGAAGAAAGTCAAAAAGTTGTGACAGGTCTTAAAAAAGAAGGCCTCAAAGTAGTGATGCTTACAGGAGATAATCAAAAAACTGCCTCAGCTATTGGGAAAACTTTAGGCGTTGATGAAATTATTGCAGAAGTAAAACCAGAAGATAAAGCACAAGTAGTGAAAAAATATCAAAAAAATGGTACTGTAGCAATGGTTGGGGATGGAATTAACGACGCCCCTGCTTTAGCATTAGCTGATATTGGTTTGGCCATTGGCACAGGAACGGATATTGCTATGGAATCAGCGGATGTGATTTTACTGCAAAATTCCTTAAGTTCTGTCTTAACTGCTCGCCAATTAAGTCAAAGTACGATGAAAAATATTAAAGAAAATCTTTTCTGGGCTTTCTTTTATAATGTTATTGGCATTCCTGTAGCCATGGGAATTTTACATCTTTTTGGAGGGCCCCTGTTAAACCCAATGCTCGCCGGAGCCGCCATGAGTTTTAGTTCTGTTTCAGTGTTACTTAATGCCTTACGTTTGAAAAAATTTAAAACAAAATATTAAATTAATGGTTTAAAGGAGGAAATAATAATGGAAAAAATTTATGAAGTAGACAATATGAAATGTGATGGGTGTGCTAAAAATGTGACGGAAAAATTTTCCGCTGTTTCTGGAGTGGAAGCTGTAAAGGTTGACCTTGAAACAAAAAAAGTGACGGTTGTGGGTGACGTGAAAAAAGAAGCATTGGCTAAAAGTTTAGCGGATACACCTTACGTTTTAAAATAATTATTAAAAAAGTAACCTGCAGTTTTGGGTTACTTTTTTTATTGAAAATTTTTCCTATTTTTCCTGAAATTGTGCTAGGATAAAGATAGAAATTCTAAGGTCAGGTGATTTTTTTGAAAGTATCCTTTCACGAGCGAAAGTTAGTAGGACTAATGTTGACTTTTTTAGGTGGGGCAATGGACGGCTACACTTATTTTCACTATGATGTTTTTGCTTCAGCTCAAACGGGAAACTTGGTTTTAGCAGTGATTCAAGGCAGCAATGGTCAGTGGGGCCATGTTTTACAAAAGTTAATGTCCACCTTATTTTTCTTTGCAGGTATTTTATTAGCCAAATTTTTAATAGCTTTTTTTGATGAAAAAGAAATTTATTATTGGCGGTTATTTATTTTATTTTATGAAGCCATAATATTTGCTCTTCTAGGTTTAGACGTTATTAATGTGCATCCTGTTTTAGTGACAGTGATGATTTCCTTTTCGGCTTCCATTCAATGGATTGCCTTTGATAAAATTAATGGACGAGCCTACACTAATCTTTTTACCACAGGAAATTTAAAAGGAATGACGACTAATTTTTATGATTATGTCATTGCTAAAAAAGAAGGGGGCAAGGAAGGATTTTTCCATTATTTAGAAGTTGTCCTTTCATTTTTACTAGGAGTGGTGGTCATTGTTACTTTTTACCATCTTTTTTCTAGTAAAGCTATTTACTTAATAGCCTTAGGATTTTTATACCTGGCTCTTTCCCAAAGTTACTTTGTTTGGCGATTCTTTAAAGAAGAAGGTCTCCCATTAAAAACTAAAAAA
>CAMJVA010000063.1 GCA_946409145.1 uncultured Enterococcus sp.
TCCAAATTCCTTTATATTTGGGTGAAATCCAATTTCTTCCCATTCTTCCCTTTCCCTCTGTATTAAATAAGGAAAAAATTCCCGAAATTAAAATTCCTACCATTTTATTCTTGGAAAAACGCGTAGGAGAAATAAAAGAAGAACTAGACAACTATTTTAAAAATTAAATTTTTCCCTGAAACATCTTGAAACGTCTTTAAAAAGTTATTTTCAATAAAGCTGAGTCATACAAAATGAACTAAAAAAATCTCCTACCGAAATCTTATCTTTTCGGTAGGAGATTTTCCCAGGATTTCATTTGATCAATAAAATGTTTACTTTTTAAATGAATGCCCACATATTCTTCATAAATTTCATCAATTAATTTTCGTAAGGCGTCTTTAGTGCTTTTTGAAACGTTAATTTGTCCCAGACGCGTAACGGACAAATTATTAAACACTTTCAACAAATAACACGCTTTTACATTAGCGTGAAGGCGCCTTTCATCTAAGGAAAAATGTTTGGCGCACAACAAGCCGTGATATTTTTCCGAAAAATCAAAGGGTCCTTGAACATTGCCACACACGGCACACTTAGAAAGCTCTAAAGAAATGCCGAAACGAGATAAAATTTGAATTTCAAAAATATTAGTAATGACTTCAGGATCTTTTCCCTCATCCATTAAAGAAAGGCACGCTTTTAAAAAAGTAAATAATCCTTGATCGACTTTTTTGTCTTCAATGGCTGCATCAGCTAAATTTAATAAATAAGTCCCGTAAGCATTAGCAAAAATATCTTGTTGCAAGGTTAAAAAGGGATGAATATGCTTGGCACTATTTAAAAAACTTAAACCTTCTTCCCGAATATCTCCAGCGTATAAAGCTTCAGTCATCGGTTGAATAGCACTGGCTAAGGGATTATTTTTTCTGTGGGCTCCTTTTACATAAAAAACCATTTTCCCATATTTTTCCGTAAAAATTTTAACTAATTTATCTTTTTCCTTATGATCACGACTAAAAATAATTAAGCCCTTTGTTTCCCCTAACATGTGCTACCTCCCTTCAGCTTTTTAGCTATTTTAATCAATATCTTTTTTGTAACCAAAATCTTGAAGATAAACTTTTTTATCTCGCCAATCTTTTTGCACTTTTACCCAAAGTTCTAAAAATACTTTTTCTCCTAAAAGATTTTCCACATCTTGTCGGGCTTTGGTGCCAATATTTTTTAACATTTTGCCACCTTTACCAATAATAATTCCTTTTTGGCTATCTCGTTCTACAATAATAGCCGCTCTAATGTGCATTTTTTCCCCAGGTTCATGGGTAATACTTTCAATGACTACTGCCACAGAATGAGGCACTTCATCTCGTGTTAAAAGTAAGACTTTTTCTCTAACAAGTTCAGAAATAATGAAGTATTCTGGGTGATCTGTAATTTGATCTTCTGGATAATATTGCGGACCTTCTGGCATTTGAGCGACTAAAGTTTCCATTAAGTGTTCAAAATTATTTCCTTCCGTTGCAGAAATAGGAATAACTTCTTTAAAAGGCATCACTGAAGTATAATCTTCAATAAAAGGTAAAAGAGCATCAGGATGAACTTTGTCAATTTTATTGACGATTAAATAAACGGGAGCGTCATTTTTTTTCAGACGTTCCATAATCATGTCATCACCTTTGCCTCTTTTTTGATCTGCCGAAACCATAAATAAAATAGCATCTACCTCAGACAAAGCCGAATAAGCACTTTGAACCATAAAATCGCCTAATTCTGTTTTAGGTTTATGAATTCCTGGAGTATCAATAAAAATTAATTGTGCTTCTTTCGTGGTATAAATTCCTTGAATTTTATTTCTGGTGGTTTGCGCTTTGTCACTCATAATGGCAATTTTTTCTCCCACAATACGGTTTAATAAAGTGGATTTTCCTACATTAGGACGGCCCACAATGGCCACAAAACCTGAATGAAATTCTGTCATTTGATTTCCTCACTATCCAAAAGAGCTGAACGAGTTCGTTCAGCTCCTTTTTTATTTCTCTTATTTATTTTAACAAAAGGGTGACCCAATGCCAAAGTTTTGGCCCGAAAATAGTTATCCCTACAATCACTGCAAAAAAAGCAGTGAGTAAAACAATGCCCGCAGCCATATCTTTTACTTTTTTAGCAATGGGATGAAAATGGCAATCTGTCACAAGATCCACTACATTTTCAAAAGTTGTATTGATCATTTCCATAGCAATGACTAAAAAAATAGCTAAAAGTAACCAACGCCATTCACTTAAATTTAATTGGAAAATAACACCGGCAGTAATAGCAATCACTGCGGCTGCTAAATGAACGCGAATATTTTTTTCCTCTAAGTAAGCTGTTTTTAGTCCAGTAATGGCAAATTCAAAAGAACTTAAATAGGTTTTATTTTTCCCGATTTTTCTATCTTTTGAGTCCATAGGCATCCAAAATTTCCTTTTGTAGGCTGAACATCACTTTCTCATCTTCTTTTTCCATATGGTCATAACCATTTAAATGTAAAAAACCATGTAAGGCTAAAAATCCTAATTCTCTTTCAAAAGAATGACCGTATTCTTCAGCTTGAGCTTTGGTTTTATCAATAGAAATCATAATATCTCCAATATTTCTTGGAATATCAATCATTTGATCTTCACTAAAAATAACAGGAGGTTCATCAGCTGTTTCTTCTTCTAAAGCAAAACTAATAACATCTGTGGGACGATCCACATGGCGATAATCACGATTAATCACATGAATCGCTTCATCTGTCATAAAAGTCACAGACATTTCTGTGTTTTCTGGCAAATGAAGATAATTAGCTGCAAATTCTAATAAATCATTCACATCTTCCATTTGTTTTTGCTCTAGAGTTTTTGTTTCATCTTCCATGGTAATATCCATTTATTCTTCCTCCTTTTTATTTAAGCTTGGGTATTTAATCCGTGAATGAAATGTGGAACCAAGACCTGAAATAATTGATTTTTCAATCATGCGAATTTCTTTCATCGTCAATCCACACTCATCTAACTGCCCGTCTTTAATTCGATCTTCAATTAAATGATGAACAAATCCTTGAACTTTTTCTTGGGTTGGATGATCCATGGCACGAACAGCCGCTTCACAACTATCGGCAATACTGACTACAGCTGCTTCTCTTGTTTGTGGTTTAGGTCCTGGATAACGAAAATCACTTTCTTTCACTTCTGGATTTCTTTCTTTTGCTTTCACATAGAAAAAGCGCATTAACGTTGTCCCATGATGTTGCCAACAAATATCTAAAACCATTTTTGGCATATGATAACTTTCTAAAATTTTCGCTCCGTCTGTCACATGGGCAAAAATAATTTGTTTAGAATCTTCTGGTAATAAATAATTGTGAGGATTTTCTGCTCCATTAGGTAAATTTTCCACAAAAAAGTTAGGATGTTTTACTTTACCAATATCATGATAATAACACGCCACGCGAGTTAAAAGAGATTTTCCGCCAATTTCAGCCACTGCATTGGCTGAAAGATTAGCTACCATCATGGAGTGATGATAAGTTCCTGGAGCTTTTTCTAATAATTCTTTTAACAAAGGATGATTAGGATTGGATAATTCGTTTAACACAATATCAGAATCATCTGTCAGTAACAATTGAATATAAGGATGAAGACCTACTGACAATAAATAAGATAAAACAGTGCCTACAAAACCACACATAATCGTTAATAAAGTTTTAGAGTCAGCTAGGGCCATTCCTTGGTAGATGACCATAATCACATTGAAACAAAAAGGAAATAAAATCACCCAAATTAAAGATTTTCCCATTTGAGAAGCGAGGGGTTTTCTCTGAATCATAGTGGCCATTAAACCGTTAAATAAATAAATCGCTCCAAGAACTAATAAATACGTGGTTCCCACTGAAGAGAAATATAAAAAATACGCCATTAACATTTGCATTAAAGCAGCTAACATTCCCAAACGTCGATTACAAAAAATCGTTAAGACTAAAGGAGCAAAAGCTACTGGAAAAATTAATGCTAAATAATTTAACTGTTCGGTTTGTACTAGTTGAAACAGCTTCATCATAATCACAGCTACAATCATCGTCGCACCATAAATAAGTGAAAGACGCAATTTTTCTTCTTGGTTGCGATCAAAAACTAATAACCAAAAAATAAATCCTTGGAAAATGAGTAACAAACCTAAAGAAAGCAAGGGTAAAATAGAAGTATTTTGCTTATTCATCCCTAAAAGTTCTAATTTTTCCATAGCTTTCGCATCAATTTGACTGCCTTCTCTGGCAATAATTTCGCCTTGATAAATCATGACAGGAGGCACGGCATCTTTGGCTTGTTGTTTCAGCTCTTCTGTTTTCTTTTCGTTATAAAATTCATTTTCCACAATACCCACATTTAATAAGAAACGCACTTCTTGCTGTAATTCAGCAGAAAGATCAGAGAGTTGCAAATCAAATAAAGCATCTTGTTTTGTTTGGGATAAGGTAGACTGCCGAATTCTTTGGGATAAATAATTATCCAATAGTTCTAAAGTTTTGTTTTTTACTCGAGTTAAATCTTCTGCCGAATTCGCAAAAACCCCTTTAAAAAAACCTTCTGGGACAGATTGATAAAAAGCGAGGGTATCTTCATCTACTTTTTCAAACTTACTTTTTAAAGCAGCTACTTTTTCTTCTACTCCAGGAGTCGCAATTACTGTTCCAGGGGTATTTCCTGCACTAGCTTTAGCATCATCGTAGTTTTTTTGGACTTCTTCATTCACTTCACTAATGAGATCAAATAATTTTTCCACATAAGTAATTTGATTTTCTTTAATGTCTGGTAAAAAAGTATATTCAGGAACCACTGCTTCTTCAGCTAATTTACGTTTGTTTTCTGTTTCCGTGGTATTTTCTAAAGTTTTTGTTGCTCGAATGGTTTCTTCTGCTGGTTGCCCTACTTGTAGGTGCAATTGCTTTTGGCGCACACTTCCAAAGGCCAACAGAAATAAAATCAGATTAAACACGACTAATAAGAAAATAATGCTTCCCTTAGGATGTCGTTTGGTCAAATTGGAAAATGTCTCCTTCAAAATCTCACCCTTTCCCTACTTTCACTCTTCATGGGCATATGCTTCAATAATTTTTGCCACCACTGGATGTCTCACTACATCTTGGGCTGAAAAATTAACAAAAGCAATTTGTTTTACATTTTCTAACACTTTAATGGCGTGAACTAAACCGCTTAAACTCCCCTTTGGTAAATCAATTTGAGAAATGTCTCCATTAATAATCATTTTTGAATTAAACCCAAGACGAGTTAAAAACATTTTCATTTGCATGACAGTCGTATTTTGCGCTTCATCTAAAATAACAAAGGCATCATCTAAAGTCCGACCACGCATATAAGCTAAAGGAGCAATTTCAATAACTCCTCGCTCCATTAAACGATTAGTATGCTCTGTGCCAAAAATTTGGTACAAAGCATCATAAATGGGCCGCAAATAAGGATCCACTTTTTCTTTCAAATCTCCTGGTAAAAATCCCAGATTTTCTCCAGCTTCAACAGCTGGACGAGTGACAATAATTTTTTGCACTTCGCCTTTTTTTAATGCGGCAATTGCCATGACCACTGCTAAAAAAGTTTTCCCCGTTCCTGCAGGTCCAATACCAAACGTCACGTCATTTTTCTTAATGGCTTCAATGTATTCTCTTTGTCCTAAATTTTTAATGCGAATACTTTTTCCTTTGGCATCTTTAATTAATTCTTCGTCATATAAATTGGTAAAGGCAAATAAACTACCATTTTTCCCCATTTTTAAAGCGGTAATCACATCAGGGGTGGAAATTTTTAAGCCTCTTTTGGTTAATTGTTGCAAAGCTTGAATAATATTTTTTCCTAAATCAGCTTCCACTCCTGTAATTTCCATTGTGTCTCCTCGGACAAAAAAAGTGGCCGCTAAATTTTCTTCTAATAATTTTAAATGTTTATCGTGGGTCCCTAAAAGCAAACTTGCTTCTTCTGGTGTGGCAAATAAAATTTTTTCCGTTGTTTCTTCTGTCAAAAATAGCCCATCCCCTTTATCTAAAATTCTCCTTCATCATACCATATTTCTAAAGACTAAAAAAGAACAGAGGTAAAAGCTCTTCTCTGTCCTTTTTTAGGATAAAACCATTTAATTATCTTCACTTTCATAGGTATAAGGTACATGACAAACTTTGGGTACTTCTGACCATTTCACAGGATAACCTGCTCCATGACTGCAAAAAACTGAATCAGGAGAATTAGCCAAATCTCTTGTGGGATGATAGTTCATTTTTTCGCTAATTTCTTTTGGATTATGACTTTTATAATAGCCTGAAAAAACACATTCTAACTCCCCTTTACCATGACTATAACTTCTTAAAACTTGACTATAATTTTGCATAGTAGCCACAGGTATTTGACCTTTTAAAATCACTCGATTTTTTTGTCTTTCTTGTCCAGAAATTTTTCCAAATCGTTCCTGCAAATCATACAAGGCTTTGCCTAAATTTTCTTCTGGAATTTCTAAACGAAAATCATACCAAGGTTCTAATAAAATAACTTGTCCTTTTTCTTTTAACATCATCAAACCTTGCCTTAAAGCGCGCCAAGCCGCTTCTTTAAAGTCCCCTCCTTCAGTATGTTTCAAATGTCCACGACCATTAATTAACGTTACTGAAACATCAGTTAAAGGGGAGCCCGTTAAAACACCTAAATGAGTTTTAGCTTTTAAGCTATTTAAAACTTGCTGTTGGTAAGGACGTTTTAAAATATCCACTGAACAATCAGTAGAAAATGTTACTCCACTTCCGTTTTTATCCGGTTCTAAAAGTAAATGCACCTCAGCATAATGGCGCAAAGGTTCAAAATGACCGACACCCTCAACTTTTTCTCCAATGGTTTCTTTATATAAAATATGTCCTTCATCAAAAGTCACGTCTAAAGAAAAACGTTCTTTTAACAAATAACGTAAAATTTCTAACTGTACTTCTCCCATAAGAGAAACTTGAAGTGTCTTTAATTCTTTGGACCAGTTCACTTGAAGTTGGGGATCTTCATCTTCTAAAATGGCAAACACCTCTAAAACTTTGGACAATTCATTTTCTTTTGGCATGACAGTATACGTAATCGCCGGTTGTAAAAAAGGCGTTAAACTGTTTTTTTCTTCTCCTAAACCAAGACCAGAAAAAGTGTTTTTCAACCCCGTCACAGCACACACTTGTCCAAAAGTAGCTTCTGTTAATAAAGAATATTTTTCCCCATGATAAAGACGTAACTGATTAATTTTTTCTTCTCCAATAATGTCTCTTGGAGAAAGTTTCCCTCCAGTGACTTTGATCCAAGTGAGCCGCTCCCCTTTTTCATCATGAGAGATTTTAAACACTTTCCCTGAAAAAGTTTTCTTTGGTTTTTTTTCTTTAGAAAATTCAGCCAAACCATTTAATAAAGTCTCAACTTCTTGTAACTTCAAAGCTGAACCAAAATAACAAGGAAAAATTTTTCTTGCTTGAATTAAATTTTTAATCGTCGCTGTTTTTAAAGTTTCTGTTTCTAAGAATTCATCTAAACTTTCCTCAGTACTTAAGGATATTTCCTCTAAAGTATCTTCCTTAAGGTCTTTGGAAAATGCGGTACACCAAGGAGATAATTCTTCTTTTAATTGGGCAAGAAGCTCTGGTTTTGAAACATTATCCATATCCATTTTATTTACAAAAATAAAAGTTGGCACATTATAACGTTCTAAAAGACGCCACAAGGTTCTCGTATAACCTTTCACTCCGTCATTTCCGGCTACCAATAAAATGGCATAATCTAAGACTGATAAAACTTGTTCCGTTTGACTAGCAAAATCCACGTGTCCTGGGGTATCTAGTAAAGAAATGTCTAAATTTTTATAATTTAATTGAGCAGCATGAGAAAAAATCGTCATGCCCCGTTGTTTTTCTAAAGAAAAAGTGTCTAAAAAAGCCTCTCCTTTATCCACTCGACCTAACTGGCGAATTTTTCCCGCCTCATAAAGCAATGCCTCAGATAAAGTAGTCTTTCCTGCATCTACGTGAGCCACAATTCCTAGATTTAATTTCATGTTTCTCACCTACTTTGCAAAAATTTTCTTAGTAAAAAGAAGTCCAGATTTATTATGACACAATTATTTTTGAAAAAATAGCAAAAAAACTGAACCCTTTAAAAAGGATTCAGTCAGCATTTAAACTTATTCTTCTT
>CAMJVA010000064.1 GCA_946409145.1 uncultured Enterococcus sp.
TTTTTCCCCAATAACGCAGTGGAATATTTTGTTTCTTATTATGATTATTATCAACCAGAAGCTTATGTGCCATCTTCAGATACTTATATTGAAAAAGACGCCAGCATTAATGATGAAATAGATAAACTCCGCCACTCTGCCACTAGTTCTCTTTTAGAAAGAAACGATGTGATTGTAGTGGCTTCTGTGTCTTGTATTTTTGGTTTAGGAGATCCAAAAGAATATCAAGACCAAGTTCTCTCTTTAAGAGTGGGAATGGAGTTAGAAAGAAATCAACTTTTAACCCAATTAGTAGAAATTCAATTTGATCGCAACGATATTGATTTTCAACGGGGACGTTTTCGGGTAAGAGGGGATGTGGTGGAAATTTTCCCCGCCTCTCGTGACGAAAGAGCTTTACGAGTAGAATTTTTTGGAGATGAAATTGAAAAAATTCGTGAAGTAGATGCTTTAACAGGAGAAGTGTTAGCGGAAGTGGAACATGTGGCTATTTTCCCTGCCACGCACTTTGTGACCAATGAAGAACATTTAGAAAAAGCCATTGCTAGAATTCAAAATGAGTTAGAAGAACGCTTAAAAGAATTACGAGCAGAAAATAAATTAATTGAAGCACAACGCTTAGAGCAAAGAACCAATTACGATATTGAAATGATGCGGGAAATGGGTTACACCTCAGGAATTGAAAATTACTCTAGACATTTAGAAGGAAGAGCAGAAGGTGAACCTCCTTATACGTTACTAGACTTTTTTCCAGATGATTTCTTAATGGTCATTGATGAATCTCATGTGACCATGCCGCAAATTCGCGGCATGTATAATGGAGACCGAGCAAGAAAACAAATGTTAGTCGATTATGGTTTTCGTTTACCTTCAGCTTTAGATAATCGTCCTTTACGTTTAGAAGAATTTGAAAAACACGTGAACCAAATTGTTTACGTTTCAGCCACTCCAGGTCCTTATGAATATGAACAAACAGATAAAGTAGTGGAACAAATTATTCGTCCCACAGGTCTTTTAGATCCAGTGGTGGAAGTGCGACCAATTATGGGTCAAATTGATGATTTAGTAGGAGAAATTAATGAACGCGCTGAACGAAATGAACGAGTTTTTGTGACTACTTTAACGAAAAAAATGGCAGAAGATTTAACGGATTACTTTAAAGAAATGGGAATTAAAGTTAAATATCTCCACAGTGACATTAAAACTTTAGAGCGGACAGAAATTATTAGAGACCTTCGTTTAGGAGAATTCGACGTGCTAATTGGTATTAATTTACTAAGAGAAGGCATCGATGTACCGGAAGTTTCCTTAGTTGCTATTTTAGATGCAGATAAGGAAGGGTTCTTAAGAAGTGAACGTTCTTTAGTCCAAACCATTGGTCGGGCGGCGAGAAATAGTAATGGTAAAGTAATTATGTATGCTGATAAAATTACAGACTCCATGGAAAAAGCTATGAGTGAAACTAGTCGTAGACGTGCTATTCAACAAGCTTATAATGAAGAACATGGGATTGTTCCCCAAACAATTATTAAAGAAGTGAGAAAAGCAATCTCCTTTACTAAAGAAGCGGAAGTACCTGATCAAGAAAGTTTCAGTGTTAAAGATTTATCTAAAGAACAACGAGAAATATTGTTGTTGAAACTAGAAAAAGAAATGAAAGAAGCAGCCAAAGCCTTAGACTTTGAAACTGCCGCTACTTTAAGAGATTCTATTTTAGAAATTAAAGCAATGAAATAAATCATTACAAATAAAAAAGGGATTGCTTTCCCCCTTTTAAAAAGGGGGACTTCTTTTATAACTAATTTTACTAAAAGAAGGTAATCTTGAGTTTTCATAAGTGATTACTGCACTATAGGAGGTTTTTATGAGTAAAGACGAAATCGTCATTCATGGGGCCAGAGCCCATAATTTAAAAAATATTGATGTGACTATTCCCCGAGATAAATTAGTCGTGGTAACGGGACTTTCCGGATCTGGAAAAAGTAGTCTCGCTTTTGATACTTTATATGCAGAAGGACAACGACGCTATGTGGAAAGTTTATCTGCTTATGCTAGACAATTTTTAGGCCAAATGGATAAGCCAGATGTAGATAGTATTGACGGACTGTCTCCAGCCATTTCTATTGACCAAAAAACAACGAGTAAAAATCCTCGGTCCACTGTAGGAACAGTAACAGAAATCAATGACTACCTAAGATTACTTTATGCTAGAGTAGGTCATCCTATTTGCCCTAATGATCATGTGGAAATTTCTTCTCAGTCTGTGGAACAAATGGTGGATAAAGTGTTAAGTTTGCCAGAAAAAACCCGACTACAAATTTTAGCTCCAGTGGTTAAACAAAAAAAAGGTCAGCATAAAAAAGTTTTTGAAATGATTCAAAAAGAAGGCTATATTCGCCTGAGGGTTGATGGAGTAGATTACGAAGTTACGGATGTACCTGAACTAGAAAAAAATAAAAAACACGATATTTTTGTAGTGGTAGATCGTATTGTCGTAAAAGAAGGAATTCGCTCTAGATTGTTTGATTCTTTTGAAGCATGTTTGCGCCTTTCTGATGGGTATGCAGTGGCAGATATTATTGGAGGAGAAGAATTATTATTCTCGGAACATTATGCCTGTCCTTATTGTGGTTTTACTGTTGGGGAGTTGGAACCACGATTATTTTCTTTTAATGCGCCTTTTGGGGCCTGTCCTGACTGTGATGGTCTGGGAATAAAATTAGAAGTGGATGAAGATTTGGTCATACCAAATCCTGAAAAAACCCTACGAGAAGGGGCTATTGCTCCTTGGAATCCTATTAGTTCCAATTATTATCCTCAAATGCTTCAACAAGCCTGTGAAGATTTTAAAATTGATTTAGACACGCCTTATGAAAATTTACCCCAGGAACACAAAGAAATTATTTTAAATGGGTCCAATGGAGAAACTTTCCACTTTCATTACGAAAATGAATTTGGTGGTGTCCGGGATGTAGAAATGCCTTTTGAAGGAATTTTAAATAATATTTCTCGGCGCTATAAAGAAACAAATTCTGATTTCACCAGAGAACAAATGCGCTCTTATATGACAGAGCTCACTTGTCAAACGTGTCATGGATATCGGTTAAATCCTCAAGCCATGTGTGTGGAAATTGCTGGTAAAAATATTGGTCAAGTGAGTGAAAATCCCATTCAAAAAGTGTTGGACTTTTTCTTGGGAGCAACATTTTCTGAACAAGAAGTAATGATTGCCACCCCTATTTTAAAAGAGATTAACGACCGGCTAGCTTTTTTGAAAAATGTTGGATTAGATTATTTAACCTTATCCAGAAACGCCGGAAGTTTATCAGGAGGAGAAGCGCAACGAATTCGTTTAGCCACACAAATTGGTTCTAATTTATCTGGAGTGTTATACATTTTAGATGAACCTTCTATTGGCTTACATCAACGAGATAATGATCGTTTAATTGATTCGTTACAAAAAATGCGTGATTTAGGGAATACTTTAATTGTAGTGGAACATGATGAAGACACGATGATGGCTAGTGATTATTTAATTGACGTGGGACCTGGTGCTGGAGAAAAGGGCGGGGAAATTGTCGCCGCTGGAACCCCAGAAGAAGTGAAAAATAATCCCCATTCCATTACAGGACTTTATTTATCAGGGAAAAAGAAAATTCCCGTACCAAAAACCAGACGAGAAGGTACTGGTAAAAAAATCACCATTACTGGGGCGAAGGAAAATAATTTAAAAAATATTAATGTCTCTTTTCCTCTAGGTGAATTTATTGGAGTGACTGGGGTTTCTGGTAGTGGGAAATCTACTTTAGTCAATCAAATTTTAAAACGGGCCTTAGCACAAAAATTAAATCGTAATTCACAAAAGCCTGGAAAATTCTCTAAAATCACTGGGGTTTCTGGAATTGAAAAAGTCATTAATATTGATCAATCTCCGATTGGACGGACTCCAAGAAGTAACCCTGCCACTTATACGAGTGTTTTTGATGATGTGAGAGATTTATTTGCTAAAACCAATGAAGCCAAACTTCGAGGATATAAAAAAGGTCGTTTTTCTTTTAATGTGAAAGGTGGCCGTTGTGAAGCTTGTAAAGGAGACGGCATTATTAAAATTGAAATGCATTTTTTACCTGACGTGTATGTCCCTTGTGAAGTGTGTCATGGAAAAAGATATAATTCAGAAACTTTGGATGTTCACTATAAAGGAAAAAATATTGCTGATATTTTAGAAATGACGGTGGAAGATGCTGTGGAATTTTTCCAACCTATTCCAAAAATTGCTCGGAAACTACAAACGATTTTAGATGTAGGGTTAGGTTATGTTACTTTAGGTCAACCTGCAACCACTTTATCAGGTGGGGAAGCTCAGCGGATGAAATTGGCTTCTGAATTACACAAAATTTCTAACGGGAAGAATTTTTATATTTTAGATGAACCTACCACTGGACTTCACACAGATGATATTGCTCGTTTGTTAAATGTGTTACAGCGCTTAGTAGATAACGGGAATACGGTGTTAGTGATTGAGCATAATTTAGATGTGATTAAATCCTGTGATTATTTAATCGACCTTGGCCCTGAAGGTGGAGAAGGGGGCGGGGAAATTGTCGCTTCTGGAACCCCAGAAGAAGTAGCCCAAAATCCAAGAAGTTATACTGGGAAATATTTGAAAAAATATTTAGACAAGAAAAATTAAAATCATCTTGAAAATTAAATTGTAAAATTTTGTAAAATTTACGTATATATTTCTTGAATCCTCATTATTTTTATTTATACTATAGGTAGATTTAGAAACCCGTTCATTTCTAAATCTACCTATAAAAAAGCAAAAAAAGTCCCTTTCGTTCAAGGGGCTTTTTTTGTGGTTAAAATTTTAAAAAATTGATGGTCGTCAATTTTTTTTGCCTCTCTTTCTAGTAAAGTAAAAGCAGAAAGAAGGAGATAACATGACTAAAGAAATGTTTATTAAAGAAGAATTCCCTAAATTAAATTTTTTCACGAGACAAATTTTAAAAGTTCACGGCAGTAATCATCCTGAACTAAAAGAAGTTCGCGCACTTTTTGAACAAATGCAAGAAAAAATTAAAACAAATCAATCAGTGGCACCAGAACTAACGCAACTAGAAACTGTAACCAATCGTTTCACCCCTCCTGAGGATGCTTGTGAAGGTTATAAAACCACCTATGATTTATTGCAACAATTTTATACATTGAATCAATAAAAAAAACCGAGTCATTTGACTCGGTTTTTTTAAACATCTTCTTCCATAATCATGGATAAAATCATTGGATGACGTTCTGTTTTATCATATAAGAAAGGTTGCAAAGCATCATTCATAGCATCTCGTAATCGGGCAGGAGTCACTTGTGGTTGTTCTAAAGCATTGGTAATGGCTTTATACAAAATACGTTGCCCTTCTTGAATGAGTTCAGTGGACTCGCGCATATAAACAAATCCTCGGGATAAAATATCTGGACCAGCTAGCACTTCTTTTTTAGCAAGATCCACCGTAGCCACGGCTAAAACTAATCCTTCTTCAGATAAAATGCGACGATCTCTTAAGACCACATTACCAATATCTCCAATACCAGAGCCGTCAATATACACATCACTTGCATTAAAATGTCCTGCAAGTCTAGCAGAATCAGCAGTTAAAGCTAAGACGTCTCCATTTTCCATAATAAAACAATTTTCTTCAGGAACACCACAGTCATGAGCCATTCCTGCATGAATCGTTTGCATGCGGTATTCACCATGAATAGGCATGAAAAATTTTGGTTTCATTAAACGAAGCATTAATTTTTGTTCTTCTTGGCCACCGTGACCAGACGTATGCACATTACTTACTTTTCCGTGAATAACTTCGGCGCCTGCTTCACTTAATAAATTAATTAAATGGTTCACACTCGTAGTGTTTCCAGGAATAGGGGAGCTAGAAAAAATTACCGTGTCTCCAGGATGAATAGAAATTTGGCGGTGAGTACCATTAGCAATTCGACTTAAAGCGGCCATGGCTTCACCTTGGGATCCTGTACATAAAATCATTGTTTCATTAGCCGGCAAACTATTAATCGTATGAGCATCCACAAATAAATCTTCGGGCACAGTAATGTAACCTAAACGCTGACCATTAACAATGGCATTTTCCATACTCCGACCAAAAACAGCAATTTTTCGTCCAGTTTTTAATGCGGCTTCAGCGGCTTGTTGCAAACGGAAAATATTAGAGGCGAAACTGGCAAAAATAATGCGGCCTTCTACTTTTTCAATAATTTTTAATAAAGACTCACCAATAACTTTTTCTGATTTAGTAAAGGTAGGAATTTCCGCGTTAGTGGAGTCTGACATTAAAAGAAGAACCCCGTCTTCACCAATTTTAGCCATTTTGTGTAAATTTGCCACTTCACCAACAGGAGTAAAATCAAATTTAAAATCTCCTGTTTCCACAATACTTCCAGAAGGAGTTTTGACAACCACCCCTAAAGCATCTGGAATAGAGTGGGTAGTTCTAAAAAAGCTGACAGAAGTTTTTCTAAATTTAATAATTGTATCTTCATGAATTTCATGAAGTTCTGCATCTCTTAAAAGGCCATGTTCTTCTAATTTATTGGTAATAAGGGCTAAAGCAAGAGGGCCAGCGTAAATCGGAACGTTCACTTGGCGCAATAAATAAGGTACCCCACCAATATGATCTTCGTGACCATGAGTAATGACGAGAGCTTTAATTTTGTGGACATTTTGCACTAAATAACTGTAATCAGGAATCACGTAATCAATGCCTAAAAGGTCATCTTCAGGAAATTTAATACCTGCGTCAATTAAGATAATTTCATCTTGAAATTGAACGCCATAAGTATTTTTTCCGATTTCCCCTAGTCCACCCACTGCAAAAACGGCAGTTTCGTTATTTTTGATGGAAAGTTTCATATTAATTAAACTCCGTTAATTTGAAGTCGGCATTTTCTTTTTCATATTCTAAATGATTGCCCTCCAAGGCTTGGATGTACTCTACATTATAAGGGGTGTTTTTTTCGATTAAACTTCTAGCAACAATTGCATCTTCTGCTTCTAAATAAAGAGATTGTGTTTGTTCTCTTTTTGGGTTTCTGGTTTTTGTTTCTTGATAGTAAACTTTAAAAATCATTATTAATTTCTCCTTTGTATTCATTAATTTAACTTGCACTTTAGGCAACACAAAACAAGGCGCTTTTGGCACCTTCAATTTTTTATCTTTCTCTTAAACCAGGGGTTAAAGAGAAGGCAAAGACCTGGTCTTCTGTCTTTGTTTTCTTATAAAAAAACTTGCTTCACCCGATACTCGTTAAAAACATTTTAGCATACAAAAAAAAAGATGTATACCTTGGACTCTTTTAGGAAACAAAAAAGGTTTTAAAATTTAAAAAAACTATGCTATATTGAAAAAAGGGACTTTTTTTAAGAATAAGTTTTATGATGAATAACAAAAAGGAGGTAATGTGATGAAACTTATGTGGCGTTATGTCACTCGTTATAAAAAGTTATTGGTATTAGACTTTTTCTGTGTTTTTGGCTTTATTATCATTGAATTAGGTTTACCAACACTTTTGGCCAAAATGATTGACCAAGGTATTCCTCATAAAAATCCGCAAGAAATTTATCGTACAGGATTAATGATGGTGGCCTTAGTTGTTGTGGGTGTGACGTTAAATATTTGTTTAGGTTTAGTGGGGGCTAAAATTACCACTAATGTGATTCGGGATATTCGGGATGATTTGTTTGAAAAAATGCAAACTTTTTCTCATGAAGAATATGAAAAAATTGGTGTGTCTTCTATGATTACTAGAACCACCAATGACCCCTATCAAATTATGCTCTTTTTAGGAATGATTTTGCGCACCGGGTTTATGACACCAATGATGTTTATTGCGAGTCTTTATTTAGTCATGCGCACTAGCCCTAATTTATCTTTAACAGTTTTAATTGCCTTACCTTTTTTATTAGGCGGCGTAGTGTTAATTGCAAAAATTTCTGATCCATTGTCTCGGAAACAACAAAAAAATCTCGATAAAATTAATAGTATTTTACGAGAAAATTTATCTGGTTTAAGAGTGATCCGGGCCTTTGTAAATGAAGAACATGAAGAAAAAAGATTCGCTGAAGTGAATGAGCATTACACGAGTAGTTCTAAAAAATTATTTAAATTAATGGTAGCTGCTCAACCAGGTTTTTCTTTCC
>CAMJVA010000065.1 GCA_946409145.1 uncultured Enterococcus sp.
AAAAAGAGGCTGCCAATTTTGGCAGCCTCTTTGCTTTTTAAAGTTAAATTAAATGACCAACCCATAAAAAGCTGGTTCCAACAGATAGGAAAGCGAAAATAAGGGCGCTTTTAACTTGATAGGAAAAAAAGTTTTTCCGATATTGGTGTAAAAATCCCATGGCAAATCCTAAAAAGACAAGAGTAATTAGTAATAAAAGATTTTGTGTATGTAAGCTAAGCCAAGAAAACAACACGGATGCATCAATGAACTTTAAACAAACTAAAGTTAAAAAAGATACACCTAATGTTAAAATGTGTTGGGTTTTATGTGTCTCTTTCATAAATACTCCTCCTTTACTCTATGAATACTTTACTAAATCTTAATGATTTCGTCATCCTACTTAAGTCCTATCTTAAAGAAAGCCTATGAACTTTTTGTGAAGTTCATAGGCTTTTTTTTAGAAAAATTAAATAAATTACATTTCTTCTGGAGCGTGAACCCCTAATAAACGTAAGTCTTCTTTTAATAAAGTAGCTACAGCATAAACTAAAGTAAGTCGTGCTTGTTTTTCCTGATCATCTTGTAAGATTTTCACATTAGCGTAGTATTTGTTAAAAGCTTGGGCTAATTGAAGGGCATGTTTGGCAATCACAGAAGGTTCAAATTTATCAGCCGCTCTAGACACTACTTGAGGATAGCTTTGTAATAATTTAATGACTTCCCAAGATAAAGAATCGTTTAAGGAAAGATTTTCAGTAGTTTCTTTAAAGTCAGCTTTTCTTAAAATAGAGCAGCAACGAGCGTGAGTATATTGAACGTAAGGACCAGTTTCTCCTTCAAAACGCACCACTTCTTCAAGATCAAAGTCAAAATTATTTAAGCGATCATTTTTTAAGTCGTGGAAGACAACAGCGCCGACACCTACTTCACGAGCCACTTGATCTTTATTTGCTAAGTTAGGATTTTTTTCTTGGATTTGTTCTTTAGCACTAACAATCGCTTCATTTAACACTTCTTCAAGTAAAATAATTTTTCCTTTTCTGGTAGAAAGTTTTTTTCCACCTTGGGTAATCATACCAAAGGGAACATGGTGAATGTCTTCAGACCAAGAAAAACCTAATTCTTTTAAGACTGCTTTTAATTGGCGGAAGTGAATGGTTTGTTCATTTCCAACAACATATAAAGATTTAGCGAAGTTGTAGGTATTTTTCCGATAAATAGCTGCGGCTAAATCTCTTGTAATATATAAAGTCGCTCCGTCTGATTTTTTAATTAAAGCAGGATTTAAATCATAGTCACTTAAATCAACAATTTGAGCTCCTTGATCAAGTTTTAAAAGATGTTTTTCTTCTAAAAGTGTGACCACGTCAGCCATTTTGTCATTATAGAAAGCTTCTCCATTATAGGAGTCAAACTCTACTTCTAAGAGAGCATAAATTTTTTGGAATTCTTTTAAAGATTCTTCTCTAAACCAACGCCATAAACTTAAGGCTTCTTCATTATCTTCTTCTAATTTTTTAAACCAAGCTCTGGCTTCATCATTTAAGGAAGGATCAATTTCAGCTTTTTCATGGAAGTCTACATAAAGACGTAACAGTTCGTTAATGGGTGCTTTTTTCACAGCTTCTTCTGAGCCCCATTTTTTATAAGCAACAATTAATTTGCCAAATTGTGTACCCCAATCGCCTAAGTGATTAATTTTATAAGGTTTAAAACCTACTTTTCCTAAAATATTAGCTAAAGCATTTCCAATAACGGTGGAACGTAAATGTCCCATAGAAATTGGTTTTGCAATATTTGGAGAAGACATATCAATGGTGATTGTTTCACCTAAACCAATATTTTGGTCACCAAAGGCTTGTTTTTCAGTGACGATTTTTTCAAGGACATTTTGAGAAAATAATCCTTTAGCTAAAAAGAAATTAAGATAAGGGCCTACTGGGACGACTTTTTCAAAATGATCGTCTTGAATTTTTTCCGCTAGTTCTGTGGCAATCGTTTGAGGTGCTTTTCGTTGAATTTTTGCTAGAGAAAAAGCAGGAAAAGCCCAATCTCCGTGTTCTGGGGTTTTTGGAACTTCTAATAATTGTAAAATGTTGTCTAAGGAAAGTGCGGGCAAGGCTTTTTGAATCGCCTTTGCTACTGTATTTTTTTCATCCATGGGATAACCTCCATCAAGTAAAAAGAGCCAAGAAAATGGCTACTTATTTTCTGAAATTCATTGCTATTATAACAAGAATACCCCTTGTTGACTAGCTTTAAAATTATTTCAGGAAATTAAGATAACTTTTTGCTTGGAGGAACAAACATTTGCTATAATACTTGGTGAAGTGGAGGGGTTAAGGTGAAGAAAAAGGAACGCCAAGCTATTTTAAAAGAGATTATTGCTAAAGAACAAATCACTACGCAAGATGATTTATTAGAAAAATTAGCCAAAGAAAATATTGTTGCCACACAAGCCACAATTTCTAGAGACATTCGGGAATTAAAAATTATTAAAGTAAGAAACGACAAAGGACAAATGGTTTATCGTTTATATGAAGAAAAACAATTAAATCGAGACCACTTAAAAGAAATGATTCAAGAAATGGTAGAAAAAATTAGCCAAGTGCAATTTCTTACTATTTTACACACAACGACCAGCTCAGCAGATCTTGTAGCCGCCTTAATTGACGAAATGCAAATGGCAGAAATTACAGCAACCATGGCTGGAACCGATACTTTATTAATTATTTCCCCTAATGAAGAGCAAGCAAAATATGTTGCGGCTATTTTAAGGGAACTTCATGAACAATAAAGAAAGCTGAAGGAAAACCTTCAGCTTTTTAAAACAATTTATCTGGTGTTTCAATAAGAATATCTTTTTTGGTAAAAGGATGACAAAATTCTAGCTTCACGGCTTTTAAGGCTAACTTTTTTTCTTTCCCAGGATTATATAAAACATCTCCCACAATAGGATGGCCGATACTTTTTAAATGCACTCGAATTTGGTGGGTTCTTCCTGTGAGTAAAAAACAAGTGACATAAGAATAATGAGCGGTGGTTTTTTCCACCGTGACTTTTGTAATAGCCGGTTTTCCATTTTTATCCACTAAGCGTTTTCTTCTATCGTGACGATCCCGTGCAATAGGGGCTTCAATGGTGAATTTTTTTTCAAGTATTTTTCCAGTGGTAATGGCTTGATAAGTCCGGTGAATGTGGCGCATTTCAAGCATTCGTCCTAAAATAGGTAATACCACTGGATCTTTTGCTAGTAAAACTAAACCTGATGTTTCTTTGTCTAAACGATGGACAATATAAGGGATTTTTCCCTGAGATTTTAAATAACTGGCTGCATCATTTAGTAAGGTATCATTTTCTTGTGGAGAATTCGGGTGTGTTTTTTGCCCAGCTGGTTTATTCACGACTAAAAGATGTTCATCTTCATAAAAAATGTTTAAGCGTTCTTTTTTGCCTAAAAGAACCGTAGCTGAAGGATAATCTGATTTTAAAAAAGTTAATTGTAACTGATCTCCTGAAGTGACGAAGTGGTGAAAGGGGACTTTTTTTTCATTTACAAAAACTTGTTGACGGGTTCTTAAAAAGTGGCGAACTTTTCGGGGAATGAGCAGTTCATCTTTTAAATAATCAGTGAGAGCCATGGGTGTTTTATTTTGGGTAGTAAGTGTCAAGGTGTATGTATCGTTCAAAGAGACCTCTCCTTTAATAATTCTTAATAATAAAAAAGTGTTTGTTAATATTTTTAGAGAAATATTGTTTTTTATTTTACAAATGCTAGACTTACGGAAAGTATAGCATAATTTTTTTGAAGTAAAAGGAGTACATTAATGGATTTTTTGCAGAAAGTAAAAAATAAGTGGCTGCAGTTTTGGCATTATATTAAGCCTTACTTAAAAGCTTTTCATGAAAAAAGAAAACAAATTTGGAAAAAATATCATATTCATAAAATATTTTTATTAGTCACCTTAACCATTATTTTGGTTTCAAGTATTTATTTATTTTATTTAGCCAAACAAGCTAATGTTTCTACTTTGGAATCTAGCTTAAAACAAGTGACCATGGTTTATGATAAAGACGATGATCAAGCAGGGACCTTATACGGACAAAAGGGGACTTATGTGGAGTTAGATAAAATCTCAGAACCGTTGAAAAAAGTAGTAGTCGCCACAGAAGACAAACGTTTTTATGAACATCATGGCTATGATTTAAAAGGAATCGCCAGAGCGGCTCTTGGAATTTTAACTAGTGGGCACATTACAGGAGGCGGCTCCACTTTAACGCAACAATTAGCTAAAAATGCTTATTTAACCCAAAAGCAAACCTTTGACCGTAAAGCCCGAGAATTATTTTTAGCCATTGAAATTGAAAAAAATTATTCTAAAGATGAAATTTTAACCATGTATTTAAATAATTCCTACTTTGCTAATGGAGTTTGGGGGGTGGAAGATGCTAGTTTAAAATATTTTGGTAAATCAGCCAGTGAAATTACTCTAGGAGAAGCGGCTATTTTAGTGGGCATGTTAAAAGGTCCGGGAATTTATAATCCTATTGACCATTTAGACAACGCTACTGCAAGAAGAAAAACAGTACTATCTGTGTTAGTTTCTCAAGATGTGATTACTAAAGAACAAGCAGCTCAAGAAGAAGCAGTGCCTATTGAAAGTATGTTAAATGATGCTTATGATTCTTCTGATAAAGGTTACACTTATCCTTGGTTTTTTGATGAAGTTATCAGAGAAGCTAAAGAAAAATATGGTATTTCAGAAAGTGATTTGTTAAATAAAGGTTATAAAATTTACACCACTTTAGGACAAAGAATTCAAAGAGGAATGCAAGATACTTTTAATGATTCTTCTCTTTTTCCTGAAAATGCCACAGATGGTACCATGGTTCAAGCAGGCTCTGCGGCGATTGATCCAGAAACAGGAGGAGTTTTTGCTGTTGTTGGTGGACGAAATGAAGCGGTCTTTTTAGGATTTAACCGAGCAACCATGGCTCAAATTCCTCCAGGTTCTACAATTAAACCTTTAGTTTCTTACACACCAGCTTTAGAAAAAGGAATGAAACCCACTGATTTAATTCCTAATACTAAACAGGATTATTATCCAGAAGGAAATAATATTGATAATGTGTACACAGAGGATATTCCTATGTATGATGCCCTAGCTCACAGTATTAATATGCCTGCTGTATGGTTACTTAATGAAGTTGGTTTAAATACAGGTTTTCAAAAAGCCCAAGAATTTGGCTTAAATTTAAAAGAAGAAGATAAATATTATGGCTTAGCTTTAGGGGGATTAACTACTGGAGTTTCTCCTTTAACGATGGCCGCAGCTTATGGGGTGTTTGCTAATGAAGGAGAAAGAATTGAACCTTACTTTATTCGAAAAATTGTAGACTCCACGGGAGCTGTAGTAGGAGAAGCGTCTCCTAAAAAAACACAGGTGACGACAAAAGAAGTGGCTGATGAAATGACTGGGATGTTACAAGGAGTCTTTTCTTCTGGAACAGGGGTCAATGCTCAACCAGATGGCTACACTATGGCTGGAAAAACCGGTTCCACAGAAACTTCTTTTGGTCAAGGAACAAAAGATCAATGGTTAGTAGGTTACACCCCTGATATGGTTATTTCTTCTTGGATGGGTTTTGATAATTCTTCTGAAGAACATTATTTAACGAATACAAGTAGTCAAGGTTTAGCCAAAGTCTTTAAAAGAGAAGCAGAAAATATGCTTCCTTACACAGATTTAACCGACTTTTCTGTAGAAGATATTTCTCAACAACAAGAAAAAGAAGAAAATAAAAAATCTTCCTGGGATGACTTTACTGATAAAGTAAAAGAAGGGGCCGAGTATTGGGGCGGCAAAGTAAAAGAAGGTTTAGACGGGGCTGCTGAATCTTTCTGGAATTTTTTTGATAAAGTACGAGAATAGATTTTCTTTCTTTAAAAAAAATGATAGACTCAATATAAACAGATGAAGGAGGTTTTTTTGTGAGTAATATTTATGATTCAGCACATGAAATTGAACGAGAATTAAGAGAACTACCTGAATTTTTAGCACTAAAAGAAGCAAGAAATGCTGTGGACAGTAACGAAGAAAGTAAGGCATTATTTGCTGAGTTCCAAGAATTTCAACAACTTTTACAACAAAAGCAAATGTCTGGAGAAGAATTTTCTGAAGAAGACACGAAAAAAGCTGGAGAAATTTCTGGAAAAGTGCAACAGGATACATTAATTAATGATTTAATGATGAAAGAACAAAGTTTTAGCTTAATCGTTAATGATTTAAATGGAATCATTATGACCCCAGTGAGAGAATTGTATCAAAACTAAATCTCAAGGAAAATAAAAGTCCGCAAAGTTAGAGTGTTGCTCTAATTTTGCGGACTTTTTTGCAAATTCATTTTTTTATCTCCTTTGTGGAATGCCGTTTAATATAGCGTACTTCTACTTTTTGATCAGAAGAAATAATTCCTTTTTCAATCCATTTTAGTAATAAGGTACCAGCAATTTCTCCTAATTTTTTAAAATCTTGAGCAATTGTTGTTAAAGGAGGATCTACTAAAGAAGCTGCTTGAATATTATCAAAGCCAATGACAGAAATGTCTGTTGGCACTTCTTTTTTTCCTTTCCGTAAAGCTCTCATAGCGTCAATAGCCACAAGATCATTTTCACAAATTAAACCGGTGATTTGCTCTTTTTCTAAATATTCTCCTAACTGTAAATCGAGGGGGATTTTTTCATTAAGAGACGTATGATAAGGCAAATGAGCTTGAGATAAGGCATGAATATACCCTAAATAACGTTGGCGCACGGATTGGGGATGATCAGAACTTCCAAATAAATAAGCAATTTTTTCGTGTCCTTCCTTAATAAGCTGTTCAGTGGCGATTTTTCCTCCGTGAAAGTTATTCGAATAAACAGTAGGAAACGGAAGATCATAAAGTTTTTTATCTAAGACCACCACTGGAAAATTAAGTAAAGAAAGTTCAAATAAAATATCTAAGTAGTCCGTAGTATTTAAAGCATAATAAATTAAACCATCAAATTCTTCGAGAATTTCTTTTGGTTTTTTTCCTGTTAAAAAGGCAGGGTTAGACATCATGACTTCACAGTTATTGTTTTCAAAAAGGGGATTTAATCCTTCTGTAAAATTTCCCAAAGATAAATCGTTCATAAAGGGGAGTAAAAATAAAATACGTGAATTTTTTTTAGTAGAAAAAATTCCTTGTTCTTTCACAAAACTTCCGCGACCTTGAATCCGATAGATGAGTCCTGCTTGTTCTAATTCAGTCAACGCTCGTTTTGAGGTAATGCGACTCACTTTATAAGTTTCAGAAATTTCTTTTTCTGTGGGGAGTTGACTGTTAGGCGCTAATTGTCCACTTGCCATTTGATTTTTTAAATCTGTCATAATTTTTTTATATAAATGTTGTTTCACCTAGGTCACCTCTTTAATTGATATATCATATTTTGATATTAGCATAAAAAAATAAAAAGTAAATAAAAAAATAAAAAGAAAGCGTGGACAATGTTGAAATGTTAATCTATACTATGACCTGTAAATGATATATCAAATAAAGAGAGGGAAGTTTATGGCTTATAAAGAAATACCAACATCTGTTGGTAATTTTATGGAAAAAATCACGGAAAAATGTGGAGAAGAACATAAAAATTGGGCGGAAAATTTTAACGCAGCCTTTGCCAATACATTGTTAACCACTGTTAAACGTCATGAAGACGGAACCACTTTTTTACTTACAGGAGATATTCCTGCCATGTGGTTGAGAGATTCTACTGCTCAAGTTCGCCCTTATTTAGTTGTGGCTAAAGAAGATGATCAGCTGCAAGAGATGATCAGTGGTCTAGTAAAAAAACAATTTTTTTATATTAATCTTGATCCTTACGCTAATGCTTTTAATGAAACAGCAAATGGTGCAGGACATCAAAGTGATAAAACGACCATGGGACCTTTTATTTGGGAAAGAAAATATGAAATTGATTCTTTATGCTATCCCATTCAATTAGCTTATCTTTTGTACAAAAATACCGGACGCAAAGATCAATTTAATGAAGACTTTGTGACTGGAGTTAAAAAAATTCTCCATGTTTTTAAAACAGAACAAGATCATCGTCATTCTCCTTATATTTTTGAAAGAGAAACTTGGCGAACAGAAGATACTTTAAGCAAT
>CAMJVA010000066.1 GCA_946409145.1 uncultured Enterococcus sp.
GAATGCCTAGAGAACGGGCAGCCATTCCTAAATGTAATTCTAAAACTTGTCCAATGTTCATCCGAGAAGGTACCCCTAAAGGATTCAACATAATATCTACTGGTGTGCCATCTGGCAAGTAAGGCATGTCTTCTTCTGGCATAATTAAGGAAACAACCCCTTTATTACCGTGACGTCCAGCCATTTTATCCCCTTCATGGATTTTACGTTTTTGAACAATGTAAACTCTCACTAACATGTTAACACCTGGAGATAATTCGTCTCCAGCTTCTCTAGTAAAGATTTTAACATCGTGGACAATTCCTCCACCACCGTGAGGAACTCGTAAGGAAGTATCTCTTACTTCTCTGGCTTTTTCACCGAAAATAGCATGTAATAAACGTTCTTCAGCAGAAAGTTCTGTGACGCCTTTTGGTGTGACTTTACCAACTAATAAATCACCGTCTTTTACTTCTGCCCCAATGCGGATAACACCCATTTCATCAAGGTTTTTCAAAGCGTCTTCCCCAACATTAGGGATTTCACGAGTGATTTCTTCAGAACCTAATTTTGTATCTCTTGCTTCTGATTCATATTCTTCAATATGAATAGAAGTATACACATCATCTTTTACTAAACGACGGCTCATAATAACCGCATCTTCATAGTTATAACCATCCCAAGTCATAAAGGCTACTAAAGGATTTTGTCCAAGAGCAAGTTCTCCTTGTTCCATGGAAGGTCCATCAGCTAAAGTATCACCTTTTTCTACTTGTTCACCTAAAGTGACAATTGGACGTTGGTTGTAACATGTTCCAGAGTTAGAACGACGGAATTTAGTAACATCGTATTTATCTAAAGAACCATCTTCCCGACGAACGCGTACTTCACTAGCATCCACAAATTCTACTACCCCATCGTGCTTACATAATAAAGCAGCACCTGAGTCATGAGCAGATTTATATTCCATCCCAGTTCCCACTAACGGAGAATGAGGATTAATCAAAGGAACCGCTTGACGTTGCATGTTGGCTCCCATTAATGCCCGGTTAGAGTCATCGTTTTCTAAGAAAGGAATACATGCAGTAGCCACAGCCACTACTTGTTTTGGTGAAACGTCCATGTAGTCAATTTTATCAATGGAAATTTCTAAGTTTTCTGATTGAGAACGAGCCATAACCACGTCTTCTTTAAAGGAACCATCTTCATTTAAAGGAGAGTTTGCTTGAGCCACAATATAATGGTCTTCAGTATCAGCAGTTAAATAGTCAATTTTATCAGTAACTTTGTGTGTTTTCCAATCAACCCGACGATATGGTGTTTCAATGAAACCATATTTATTTACTTTAGAATAAGAAGCAAGGGAGTTAATTAACCCAATGTTTGGTCCTTCAGGAGTTTCAATCGGACACATGCGGCCATAGTGAGAGTAATGTACGTCACGAACTTCATATCCAGCTCGATCTCTTGTTAAACCACCAGGTCCTAAGGCAGAAAGACGACGTTTGTGCGTTAATTCTCCTAAAGGATTCGTTTGATCCATGAATTGAGACAATTGAGAGGAACCAAAGAATTCTTTAATTGAAGCTACCACTGGGCGAATATTAATTAATTGTTGAGGAGTAAGAGTTTCTTGGTCTTGAATAGACATTCTTTCTCTTACAACTCGTTCCATTCTAGCTAAACCAATTCTAAATTGATTTTGGAGTAATTCTCCTACTGAACGAATCCGACGATTTCCTAAGTGATCAATATCGTCCACTTGGCCAATGCCATCCATTAAGTTAAAGAAGTAACTCATAGAAGCAATAATATCTGCTGGGCGAACTGTTTTTACTTTATCTCCTAAATAACCATTACCAATCACTGAAACGACGCGTTCTGGATCATTAGGTGAAATCACTTTAATGACTTGAACGATCATTGGTTCAGTCACAACCCCATCTTCTGATGGATAATAAGTCACAGAATTTAACCCATTTAATAAGTAAGGTGTTAAAGTATCAATTACGTCATGAGTGATTTCTGTTCCTTTTTCTACAATAATTTCTCCTGTTTCAGGATCCACTAAAGTTTCTGCTAAGGTTAAATTTAAAAGACGTGTTCTAAGGTCTAATTTTTTGTTGATTTTGTAACGACCTACATTAGCAAGGTCATAACGTTTTGGATCAAAGAAACGTGCATTTAAAAGACTTCTGGAACTATCTGCTGTTTTAGGTTCACCAGGACGTAAACGTTCGTAAACATCTTTCAAACCTTCTTCAGTTCTAGAATCACTAGCATTTTTATGCAAATCTTTTTCAATAGTATTTCTTAAAGTTAAAGCATCTCCGAAAATATCTAAAATAGTATCATCAGAACCAAAGCCTAATGCTCTAACTAAGGTAGTTAAAGGAATTTTTCTTGTTCTATCAATTCTCACGTAAGAAATATCTTTTGAATCAGTTTCAAGTTCTAACCATGCACCACGGTTTGGAATAACAGTGGAACCAAAACCTTCTTTACCGTTTTTATCCACTTTAGAATGGAAATAAACTCCTGGGGAACGAACTAATTGAGAAACAATAACCCGTTCTGCTCCGTTAATAATAAAGGTTCCTTGTTCAGTCATTAATGGGAAATCCCCAAAGAAGACTTCTTGAGATTTAATTTCTCCTGTTTCCCGGTTAGTTAAACGTAAGGTTACATGTAATGGTGCAGAATAGTTAGCATCATGTGCCCGTGCTTCTGCCACTGTGTATTTAGGTTCTTTCAAATCATAATCTACAAATTCTAGCGACAAATTTCCATTAAAGTCATCAATTGGTAAGATATCCTCAAACATTTCTTTGAGTCCTTCATCTAAAAACCATTGATAAGAGTCGGTTTGGATTTCGATAAGATTTGGTAATTCTAAAACCTCACTAATCCTGGCAAAACTTCTGCGTTCCGAATGCTTTCCGTATTTGACTACGTGTCCAGCCAAGCTCTTCACCCCTCGTATTTATTCAAACTGCGAAAATGTTACAAAAACATTACAAAAATTGTTTTTTCGTTACAAAGAGGAATTTTCCCTGTTTCAGGGCAAAAAAAATACAAAAATAGAATTTTCTCTTTCAAATTGAAACGAGCTTTCTACTTTTGTGCCTCTATTAACGAGTATGGACAATATTTCATACTGTTTTCATTTCATTTCAAGCAACATTTGCGACTACTTATTATAAGGTTCCTTTTTTAAATTGTCAAGGGTAAACTCTGGCTTTACTGGACAACAAAAAAGAAACGTCTTTATTCTCATGTCTTTTTTTGAAAATAGAAAAGAGGTTTTCATTTTTCAAGTAAAATCGTGTACAATAAGAAATGGTGAACGAGCTCGTTCAGCTCTCAAGCAAAATGCGCTTGAGGAATTATAGCGATGAATTTTGTCGCGAATTCAGCAAGTGATTTTGCACCGAGAGCTAGCTCGTTTTGCTGGACAATGTCCAGATAAAAATGACGTAAACCATTGGTAAATATAATGTTTTTCGATTAAAAATTTTATAATCCCTTTAACTTTAAGAAAAAAAGGAGCTGATCCCTTGACGGAAATGACTGAAAAAGTAAAAGAAGGACTTTTACCTTCCATAAAAGAAAAATTAACCCTTCACCAAGTAGAAAATTCCTTTTCTACTATGACAGATGCTAAAAATTTACCAGCATCTCCCCTTTTGGTTTTAGCCAAAAATCAAGGGCAAGCCCACGGACGATTTTCCAGAGCTTTTTTCACAAAAGAAAATCAAGGAATTTATTTAAGTTTAAAAATACCTGCAGGCCCTTTAGATCCTGGACAATACACGATTTTAACAGCCGTGGCTTTTTCTTTGGCCATTGAAAAATTAACTGATAAAAAACCGGGCATTAAATGGGTGAATGACCTTTATTTAAATGGCAAAAAATTTGCCGGAATTTTAGCTACTGGGCAATTGGATACCCAAGGTCACTTAAAAGAAATTATCATTGGCGTAGGATTAAACTACGATATTCCCCAAAGTGATTTTCCCAAAGAGTTGCAAGAAAAAGTCACTTCTTTATTTGCAGACAAAGCTTCTTTTCCAAAAGAAGTCTTAATTGCTGAGTTTGTTAATCAATTTTTTTCCTTACTTAAAAAACCCCAAGAAGTTTTGCAAGAATATAAAAAGCGCTCCTTTGTTCTAGGAAAAGAAGTAAGCTTTGTGGAAAATAACATTGCCTACACAGGCATCCCAAAAGATATTACAGAAACAGGTAGTTTAGTCGTTGAAACCAATTTAGGCACAAAAATCTTACATTCGGGAGAAATTTCTTTAAGTACTTATCCAAAAGATTTTTAGAAATTTTGACATTTTAAAAAGCCCGTGTTATGCTTTTTGTCAACTTTACTGAAGAAGTAACAGAAGTTTGAATAATTTGCACTTTTCAAGCTGTAGGTGATTCTTACCTATAGCTTTTTTATATGAAAGAAATGAGGAAATCATGTTAACCATTAAAAATATCACCCAACAATTTGGGGATAAAATTTTGTACGAAGACATTAACGCTCAAATTAATAAAGGAGAGCACGTGGGACTAATTGGGCGCAACGGCGCTGGGAAAAGTACCTTGATTAAAATTATCACAGGAGAAATTTTGCCTGATGAAGGACAAATTATTTTTCCCAAACACTTACGTCTCGGTTATTTAGATCAATATGTGAATGTGGATGACACCTTAACCATTCAAAAGTTTTTAGAATCTGCTTTTTCAGCTGATTTTGAAAAAGAGCAAAAAATTAATGACCTTTATGCCACTTATGGAGAAACATTTGAGGACAGTCTCTTAGAGCAAGCAGGAAAATTACAAAATGAACTAGATCAAGGTGACTTTTACCAAATGCCCGAAATCATTAAAGATTTAGCCAATGGTTTAGGAATTGATGCTTTAGGCATGGATACTTTAATGGCCAATTTAAGTGGTGGGCAACGGTCGAAAATTATTTTAGCTAAAATGATTTTAGAAAAGCCAGACATGCTCATTTTAGATGAACCCACTAACCACTTAGACGACAATCATATTGTTTGGCTCACTGAGTTTTTGAAAAATTTTGACGGCACTTTTTTAGTCGTTTCCCACGATCAAGATTTTTTAAATGACATTACCACCCATATTTTAGATATTGAGTTTGGAAAACTCACGAAGTACACGGGAAATCTCACTCGAGCCATGAAGCAAAAAGAACTCACTCAAGAAACCTATTTGCGCCAATATGAAGCTCAACAAAATCATATTAAAAAAACTGAAGCGTATATTCGAAAATATAAAGCGGGCTCTCGTTCTACTATGGCAAAAAGTCGGGAAAAACAATTAGCCAAAATCGAACGCCTCACACCTCCAAGTAATTCCCCTACGCCAAATGTGGTCTTTCCTTATACGCCAATTGTCACTACTTTGGCCTTAGATGTTACAGATCTTACCATTGGCTACACCAAGCCCCTTTTAGAAAAGATTAATCTAACCATTCGTTATGGAGAAAAAATTGCCTTAAAAGGGTTTAACGGTATTGGAAAATCCACCTTAATTAAGACTTTAATTGGGGAAATTCCTCCTTTAAGTGGGAGTTTTCATTTTCCTGAAAAAACAAAAATCGCTTATTTTTCACAAGAATTAGAGTGGGAAAATCCCCTAGAATCGCCCATTCAATATTTAAGTAACCTTTTTCCAAAAGCGAATAATAAAGACTTAAGACAAAAATTATCTCGAGCGGGTCTTGCAAATCAACTAGCCCAAGAATCCTTAAAACTCCTAAGTGGTGGAGAACAAACGAAGGTCAAACTAGCGCAAATGACCATGGAAAAAAGTAATTTTATTATTTTAGATGAACCAACAAATCACATTGATCAAGCTTCAAAAGAAAATCTACAAGCCACCTTAGAAAAGTATCCAGGAACGGTTATTATTGTTTCCCACGAGGCTCCTTTTTATGAAGATTTTGTAGACCGAGTGATTGATTTAAGTCGTTAAAAAAGGCAGTGGACAAAATTGTCCACTGCCTTTTTACATGTCAATAATGATTTTTATTTATTCATAGCCTTTTTAAGCATTTCTGCTAAAGAAGAAAAATCAGTGTTGTCATTAATCACATTGTCAGCTTTTTCTTTTTCATCTTTGTTTTCTAATAATTTGGTAATTTGACTTAAATCACTCACTCCTAGTTTGTTTTTCAAATCATCAAGACCAGAAAAGTTAGTGTTTTGTTTTAAAAAGTCCCCATTAAGTAAGTCTTTAAAATCAAAACCTTCTTTTTGCAAATCACTAATAATACCGCTAATATCAGATAAATCAAAACCATCTTTTAACCGATCAAAAATTCCCATTTATAACGCCTCCTAATTAGTATCATCTTATTTTATAACATTTTTTAAAAATAGTATATCAAATGTTTTTTTATTTTATTAAAACTAATTCAGCAAAAGGCCCATACTGATGAACTTCTTGCAGCTTAAAACGTTTTAGTCCCTCTTCTTGCGTAAACAAAGGAACTCCTTTTCCTAATAAAACCGGGGCAAATTGCAAAATGAACACATCAAATAAATCAGCATTTAAAAGAGGTGCTACTAATTGATTCCCCCCAACAATCCAGACATTTTTATCTTGAGGAATCTTTTTCACAAAAGAAACAATCTCTTCTGAGACACTGGTAAAATAAGGATGAGAAAAATTTTCTTCATGGGTAAAGACATAATTTTCCGTTGTGGGATAGACATTTTTTTCTGTTAAACTCTCTTTTACTTCATTAAAAGTTCGTCTTCCCATAATGGTAATGTCCATTTTTTCATAAAATTTTGCTGCAGTGGTTATTTCTGGGGAACCTGTTTCATATAACCAATTAAGCCCATGATTTTTATCAGCTAAATACCCATCTAAGGTGACACATCCATAAAAATAAACGCTCATTTTCTCCTCCTTTACTTCACGTGAGTTTCTTATAAATTAAGCAAAGGCATTTTCCGTTATGATGTTTAAAATTAAACAGCTCTCCTTAAGAAAAACTCCTCATAAAAAGAACTTTAAAAATTATGGTAAATCATTTCCAGCTGCTAAATAAATAGCATACCAATCTTCCCTTGATAAAACCACCTCACTGGCTTGAGCAATTTCTGCAATTCGACCAAGGTTCATGGTTCCAGCAATCACTTGCATTTGAGCAGGATGACGCAAAATCCAAGCTGAAGCAAGACCTGTTTTAGTCGTGTGATATTTTTCTGCTAGTTCGGCCATGACTTTGTTTAGTTCAGGGAATTTTTCATTATCAATAAAGACCCCTTCAAAGAAACCATATTGATAAGGAGACCAAGCCTGAATGGTCATGTTATTTAGGCGAGAAAATTCTAGCAAACCGTTGTCATGGTCCACACTTCTAGGATCCGTCATATTCACATGAATGCCAAAGTCAATCATTCCAGTGTGCATAATGCCAAATTGTAATTGATTAAGCAAAAGAGGCTGAGTAACATATTTTTGCAACAGTTGAATTTGTTGAGGGGAATGATTGCTCACACCAAAATATTTTACCTTTCCTTCAGTGGCCAATTGATCAAAAGCTGCTGCTACTTCTTCTGGTTCCATTAAAGTATCTGGGCGATGTAAAAGTAAACTATCTAAATAATCGACGTTTAATCGCTGCAAACTTCCCTCAACAGCTTGAATAATATGTTCCTTAGAAAAATCAAACATAACACCTGGAACAATCCCACATTTGGACTGTAAAAAAATATCTTCTCTTTGGTAATTTGTTTTAGAAAATGCTTTAGCAAAAATCTCTTCACATTCTCCTTTTCCATAAATATCCGCATGATCAAAAAAATTAATGTGATTTTCCATTGCCGTTTCAATTACAGCTACTGGATTTTTCGCATTATTAATGCGCATGCACCCTAGAACAACACTAGGAACATTAATTTCAGTAGAGCCTAACTTGACATTTTTCATAGCTTCCACTCCTTTAATTAACTTCTTTTTAAGTGTAGCACAAGTTAATGAAAAGGCTACCAAAAAGAACTTCTCTAAAAATAATTTTTCCATAAAAAAAGACTGTCCGTAGACAGTCATACAGTTATCGGGAAGACAGGATTCGAACCTGCGACCCCCTGGTCCCAAACCAGGTGCTCTA
>CAMJVA010000067.1 GCA_946409145.1 uncultured Enterococcus sp.
TAAAAGTTAAAACAGATTCTTCAGCATTATCTGCATCAATAATTTCAAGTCCTAACCCTTCATGATCATGAAGATAAAAAGCATTTTCTTTTTGGTAAAGTTCATTGAGGGTTTTAGCAAAGAGCAAGGTTTTTTGATTAAGATCATCTTCTAAATCAGACCACTCTAATCCTTCGTTGTATTTCCACTCTAAAAATTGTCCCCACTCATTTCCCATGAAGCTTAATTTTTTTCCAGGATGTAGCATGGTTAAAGCCATTAAAAGGCGAAGTTGTGCTTTTTGACGATAGCGATCTCCCCACATTTTATGCATAAGGGATTTTTTACCATGGACTACTTCATCATGAGATAAGGCCAAAATATAATTTTCCTTAAAGGTGTACATAAAAGAAAAAGTGACTAAATTAAAGCTATATTTTCGATAAATAGGATCTAAAGTAAAAAAGCGTAAAATATCATTCATCCAGCCCATATTCCATTTGTAATCAAAGCCGAGACCTTGATCAATGGGACCGGTAATTTTAATTTCATGACTACTTTCTTCTGCCATCATTAATACTTTAGGATGAAACTGATGAACTACAGCATTCATTTTCTTTAAGAAATGACTTCCTTCATAATTTTCTCTACCCCCATCTTGATTCGGCGTCCAAGGGCCTGAATCAAAATCCCTGTAAAGCATATTAGAAACTGCATCTACGCGAATACCATCTAAATGATACGTATCCAACCAAAATAAAAGAGAAGAAAGAAGAAAACTTTGAACTTGTGGTTTTCCTAGATCAAAATTTAACGCTCCCCAACCAAAATTTTTGGCTCGGTTATGATCTTCATATTCAAATTGTGGTGTCCCATCAAAATACGCTAATAAATCATCATTAGGACAAAAATGACCAGGAACCCAATCCATAAAAACACCAATATTTTCAAGATGACACTGTTCAACAAAATCTTGGAAAGCTTCTGGTGTGCCAAAACGACTGGTTAAGGAAAAATAGCCTGCACTTTGATATCCCCAAGAAGCATCTAAGGGATATTCTGTTAAAGGCATAAACTCAATGTGCGTGTACCCCATGTCTTTCACATAAGGAATTAAACTTTCCTTTAACTCTTCCCAAGTATAAAAAGTACCATCTTCATGTTGTTTCCAAGAATTAAGATGAACTTCATAAATGTTCAGTGGTCGTTTAAATAAATTCGACCGCTTCTTTCGTCCAAACCAAAGGCCATCTTTCCATTTTTTTTCTGGAATGTGATACACATAAGAAGCATTTCCTGGGCGTAATTCAGAAAATTTAGCAAAGGGATCAACTTTATAAACAATGGAACCATCTGCTCTTATTACTTTATATTTATAAAATTGACCAGGTTGAGCATTTTCATTAAATCCTTCCCAAATGCCATTTTCTTCGTCCTTTTTTAACATTTGACCATGTTCCCAGTCCGTAAAGTCGCTGACTAAAGAAACTTCTCTAGCATGAGGAGCCCAAACACGAAAATAAAATCCTTTTTGCCCATTTTCTGAAGCGTTACAGCCTAAATAATTCTGAGCAAAAAAATTCTCTCCTGTAGTGAACTTTTGAGCAGCAGTTATTAAGGTTTTTTGATTTTCTTCCATGCATCGTCCCTTCCTTCCTAATAAAAAAAGAATGTGATTTAATTTGCTTTTTAATTCTTAATTAATAATAGCATAATTTTAATTTTTCTGAACACTTTTTTCAAAATTTTTTTAGAAATTCCAAAGAAAAACACCTTATTTAAAACGATAAACGACGAAAACCCAAGATAAATTTCATGTAAATTTCTTCTTAAATGAAAAGAGAAAACAATTAAAAAAAGATGAGTTTCAAACGAAAGTTTTCGTTGAAATTCATCTTTTTTCAGAAAGTTATGTTTTTTATCTTACTTTTTCAGAAATATATTCTTCAGCTTTCTGTAAAGCTGTTTCAATACCTGCTGGATCCTTTCCTCCTGCTTGGGCTAAGTCAGCTCGACCGCCGCCGCCACCTTTAACAAAAGGTGCAATAGCTTTAATTAAAGAGCCTGCTTGAATTTTTTCTTGCAGTTCTTTACTTACAGCGACTAAAAGATTAGCTTTTTCTTCTTGACCAGAAGCTAAGACTAACACTTGTGAAGCTTGTTTTTGTTTCCATTGATCGGCTAATTGACGTAATTGATTCATATCTTTCACTTGAACTTTTTCAGCAATTAAAGTTACCCCAGAAATATTTTTAATTTTTGAGAAAATTTCTCCTGATTGGGCATTGGCCATTTTTTGTTGTAATTGGGTATTTTCCTTTTGTAAAAGACGTAATTGTTCTTGAAGAGCAGCGACTTTATCTGGAACATTTTTCAATTGGGGAGATTTTACTAAGCTGGCAGTTCCTTGTAATAAACTTTCTTCTTTTTTGAAAGCTTCATAAGCTTCTTTACTAGTAACAGCTTCAATTCTTCTTGTTCCAGCCCCAATGCCAGACTCAGATAAAATTTTAAAAGCACCAATGTCTTCCGTATTTTTTACATGATTTCCCCCACAAAGTTCTAGAGAATAATCAGCAATTTTAACCACTCGTACATCATGACCATATTTTTCCCCGAATAAAGCCATAGCTCCCATACTTTTTGCAGTATCAATATCTGTTTCTACTGTTTCTACTGGAATACTTGCCCAAATTTTTTCATTAACAATTCTTTCCATTTGAGCTAATTCTTCTTTAGTGACTTGACCAAAATGAGTAAAGTCAAAACGCAAATAATGAGGAGCGACTAAAGATCCTGCTTGGTTGGCGTGATTTCCTAAAACATCTTTTAAAGCCCGATGTAAAAGATGCGTCGCCGTATGATTTTTAATGATTCGATTTCTTAACGCACTATTAACAGTTAATTTATATTCTAAGCCTTCTATTAAAGGTTCAAGAACTTCTATGGTGTGTAAATGTTGGCCATTTGGGGCTCTTTTCACATCTAAAACTTTAGCGACTAAAGTTCCATCAAGAGAAGAAATTACTCCTTGGTCAGCCACTTGTCCACCCATTTCAGCATAAAAAGGTGTATTAGAGAAAATAACTTGCACTTGACCTTCAGAAACTTTAGATAAAATCGTCTCGTCTTGCACAATGACTAATAATTCTCCAGTGCTTTCTAAAGTGTCGTAACCAACAAATTCGCTATCCACTTTAATATCCGTTAACACAGCACTTTGAACACCCATGGAAAATTCATCACTTCTTGCTTCTCTTGCTCGTTGTCTTTGGGCTTCCATTTCAGCTTCAAAACCAGCATGATCTACTTTTAATCCTTCATCTTCAGCCACTTCTTCTGTTAATTCTACTGGGAAACCATAAGTGTCATAAAGTTTGAAAATGTCTTTTCCTAAAAGAGTTGTTTGCTTATTTTCTTTTGTTTCTTTAATTAAATCATTTAAAATAGTTAATCCTTCGTTTAAAGTTTCGTGGAAACGATCTTCTTCATTATGAATAACTTTTTCAATAAAATCTTTTTGTGTTAACACTTCTGGATAATAGCTTTCCATAATTTTTCCAACCACAGGAACTAATTCGTATAAAAAGGCTTTATCAATCCCTAATTTTTTTCCGTGCATAACGGCTCTTCTTAAAAGACGGCGTAAAACATAGCCGCGACCTTCGTTACTTGGTAAAGCCCCATCTCCAATGGCAAAAGACAAAGCTCTAATATGGTCAGCAATCACTTTAAAGGAAATATCTTGTAATTTATTTTCCCCATAAGTTTTTCCAGACATTTTTTCCACTTGATGAATAATTGGTAAAAATAAATCTGTTTCAAAATTAGTTGGAGCATCTTGGATAATAGATACCATTCGTTCAAGTCCCATACCAGTATCAATATTTTTATGAGGAAGTGGTTCATAGGTGTCTTGTGGGGTGTGGTTAAATTCAGAGAAAACTAAATTCCAAATTTCTAAATACCGTTCATTTTCTCCTCCTGGATAATTTTCTGGATCATCATCGGCAACATTATTAAATTCTTGTCCCCGATCGTAAAAAATTTCTGTATCAGGTCCAGAAGGTCCTGCTCCAATGTCCCAAAAATTATCCTCTACTGGAATAATATGGTCCTCAGAAAGTCCCACTTCTTCTTGCCAAATTCTTTTAGCTTCTGTATCTTTTGGATAAACGGTCACATATAATTTTTCTGGGTCAAAAGCAAACCATTTAGGATCGGTTAATAATTCCCATGCCCAATGAATGGCTTCTTTTTTAAAATAATCTCCAATGGAGAAATTCCCTAACATTTCAAACATAGTGTGATGGCGAGCAGTTTTTCCCACATTTTCAATATCATTGGTTCGAATGGATTTTTGCGCATTAGTAATTCTTGGATTTTCAGGAACTACCGACCCATCAAAATATTTTTTTAAAGTAGCCACTCCGGAATTGATCCATAACAAGGTTGGATCGTTAACTGGAATTAATGATTGGGAGGGTTCAACAGAGTGCCCTTTTTCTTTAAAGAAATCCAGAAACATTTGACGCACTTCACTACTGGTTAGTTTTTTCATTTTCATCTTCCTTTTCATAAAATAAAAAACACCACTGCATCCTAGAGACGGAATTACCGCGGTACCACTCCAGGTTGCAATGATGTTGTCATTACCTCTTTATTCTTCTTAACGCGAAGACACGAAATACATAAGGGAGCATCACGAAAAATTTTTTATCTGCTTACACCACCTACAGACTCTCTTTGAAAAAAATAATTTCTGACATATCCTTACCTCAAAGAGTATAAAAAATTAAACGAGAAAAGTCAATATCTTTTACTTTGGCTCCACAATACGAGAAATTTTTCGATAAGTGTATACTTCTGCTGATAAGTTTTCTGGTAAAGTCACTTTACTGCGATAATAAGGACTTAAAGGTAAAATAGCTTCTATTAAAGTTCTAGCTGAATAATCAACATATCCTCCTTTAACAACGTCTTTTGCAGCAATGACATCTTGCTGAGTTTTACTTAAAGGAACGGCCAAGCCAAACATATTCTCTAAAACGGAAAATTCCGGCGTAATTTTTGTCCCATTAAAAAAGTTTTGTTGATTTCCCCAGAAAAATAAACGTCTCGCACCAGCACTTAATAAATATTCATACTCATCTTCATTTGGAAGATAGAAATTTTTCTTCCGTAATTTTTTCTCTTCTAAAGAAAGAGTCGTATTTTCATGAGCATAAACATGGTAAACATTATTCAAACTATCTAAAGCTGCATAATAAAGATTTTCTTTAAATAAAACCTTAGGATAGTCAAATAAAAAAGCTTCTTCTTCAGAAAGTTTAGGGAAAACTTGCTTTTTGATTTCCCATTCCATAGGAGAAAACTTCCCAACTTCACCTGTGAAACTTCCAGTGACTGTATTCAAACTGCCAATATAAGTAGCTCCAAAAGGAATAGGATATTTTGAAACAATCATTGGTGGAATATTGGCTTTTCGAAGAGGTGACGTGAACTCATTAACTACTTCATTAAGCTCTTCTACAGTAGGTAAAGTCACTTTGTCTTTTCCTTCTAAAAAAGTAAACGCTGCATCTCCAGCCATGATTTCTCTTAAACTTAGTCCTTCTAACCCTTGGTCCCAGCCTAAAATGGTCTCTTTTTGCCCAGGGACAAAGACAAAAGGCTCCCCATCAATGGTAAATTCAAAAGTACGACATTTTATTCCTTGAATTGCAAAATCTTTTAAGGTAACATTTCTAACTAAGGTTAAAGGTGAAACAAAATACATTAAAACTTGACGCATTAAAATTTGTTTTTCTTGATCCGTTAAGGTTTTCCAAACAGGCCATTCCATTTGTTCAAAGGCATTCACTAAAATTCCCCCTTTTCAATCAAATTAATTATACCATTCTTTTAAAAAAGCAGTAGCACACGGTTTTTGCTTTAAGATAGCTTTAAATAATTTTGGCTGAAATGAATAGATTTTTTTAGACATTTTCATGAAAGGAGTGACATTATGCTACTTTTTGGTAACAAGGAAGAAATTAAAAAGATGTCCTATAAATTACGCCAGGAAGTTTTTATTAAAGAACAACACATTCCAGAAAAACTCGAATTTGATGAAGTCCCAGAAAAAAACTATTTTTACTTGATTTATCTTAACAAAAAACAACCCGTAGCAACAATTCGATTAGAAATCATCAACAAACAATTAGCCCCTGATCGTCTTTGTGTCTTAAAGAAATACCGTCATCAAGGCATTGGAACACTTTTACTAAAAAAATCCGAAGAAAAAGGAAAAGAATTCGGCTTAGAAAAAGCATTTTTATATGGGGAAATAACTGCTACCTCCTTTTATTTAAAAAATGGTTGGAAAACAGAGGAAAAAGTCTTACTTATTGATACTATTCCTTGTTTTCTTTTCGAAAAAAATTTGTAAATTTTCAAGTGTTTATTTAACTAAAAAAATCCCTCCAGTGCTATGATAATTTCGTAATATAAATGACTATTTCGAGGGATTATTATGAAACTACTAAAAAAAATTGGCTTTTACTTGTTAATTGTAGCCATTATCAGTGAACTGGTTTTACCTTTTGTATTAGGACCGTTTTTAACAGATTACAGTCAAATTAATCAACTGATTTCTACTTTTGGAGAAACAGGAATGAAAACGAGAATTTACTTCAAAATTTGGGAAATTATCAATGGAACATTATTTATTTTAGCAGCTCCTGCTTTATTTGAACGTTTTAAAAAAACTTCCCCTAAACTTTCTTTAGGTACCGCCGTTTCTCTAGGAATATTTGGGCTAGGCGACTGTATTCTAACAGGTTTAACAGATCGAGCAAGGACAATAAATGAGGTGGGCCTTGAAAGTTTAATCCATAATTACGCTTCTGGAGCAGGTTTTGTGGCTTTACTGTTCGGGACATTCTTTTTAATTGTTCTTTATTATTTAGAACAGGAGAAAAAAACAGTGCAACTGTTTAGCATTATTTTTATTTTATCTAGTATTTTTATGTTTTTCTTTGCCTTACCTAAAATACCTTTTTTAGCAACAGAAATTCCTTACCGGGGATTGTGGCAACGATTGAATCTTTTCTTTTTATATTTACCATTTTTAATTACGGCAATAAAAAACAGAAACTTAGGAAATTTATCCTGAGTTTCTGTTTTTTTAAATGTAAAATACACAATATTTTCTAAGAGATTTAAACTTTATGCAATCAGCTATTAAACAAGTTTAGCTTTTTCCACTAGAAATATAAGGAGAAATGACACTTCCCAAAGCTTCAATATTTCGACTTTGAATTAAGATAGATCCTACTCCATTAAAAGTATTTACTAATCCTTCACCAGTTTTAAAACCAAATGTTCCAGAGGCAAAATCAATTTTATAATTTAGTTGATTGCTCCAGGCTAATACATGACAATTATCAACTACGAAAGGATGACTACCATCTAAAGTCACTTCAATAATGTCTCCGTATCCATTAATTAACAGTGACCCATTTCCAGTAGTTTCCATGACGAAAAGCCCACCAGTTCCTCCAAGCAAGGCACCACTAATATTTTGTCGCACCATATTGTAATTCACACCACTATCAGAAGCTAAATAAGCATTAGTATTTAATCTCCATTGCATTTCTCCTACTGTTAATTCTTGAATAGTACCAGGAGTTGAAGGGGCAATCGCTAATTGAGCAGTGTTAGTCAATCCTGTGGCTGTAGTAATAAAAAAACTTTCTCCACTCGTAATGGATCGGCCTAAAGCGCGAATGGCTCCCCCTAATCCACTTTTTCCATTAGAATTCATATGACCTTCTAGTTCAACTTGACCATTATGATACACCATGGACCCTGGAACGATTTGAATTTTTTCTTTTTCTTCTAAAGCAATTTTCACTAAAGGAAACACAGAATCTGAAGTCAAGGTATACTTCATTTTTACTCCTCTTTTCATTTTTTTAATTAGAAAATTCTTTGCTGGATAAAAAATAAAAAAATTTAAAAATTCAGATTTTCTTGTGAATCTTCAAACTATTTTCAGTATAGCGTATGGATTAAAAAACGGCACTATAATTTATTGGACTGATAGAAATAATTCTATCGGTTCAATTTTTTTG
>CAMJVA010000068.1 GCA_946409145.1 uncultured Enterococcus sp.
ATCAATATGTAGGAGAAAATCCAAAATTTGGTTATTGGCGCGACTCTCACGCTCGCTTTATTGGACCGGTAAGTTTTACGTTACAAGAAATTTTTATTCGCGATTGGAACGCCTCTTGTGATGAAAAACAACATATACATTATGAAGAAAAATTCTTTCAACTTCCTGAAAAAGCTCAACGAGGGCCATACAGCATTCAAGTGGTTTCTGATGGGCCAGAGTCAATGGAAGATATTTTAAAAGGGGCCATTATTCGCATGAGTAACGATAGCGAAAAAAGAATTTGGATTCAAACCCCCTATTTAATTCCCGATGACAGTATGATTACAACCCTACTTATTGCCGCTCGTTCTGATATTGATGTGAGAATTATGATTCCTTGTATGCCAGATCATCCTTTTATTTACAGAGCAACTCAATACTATGCTAACTTTTTAACTGGTTTAGGAATAAAAATTTATATTTACAACAATGGTTTTTTACATGCAAAAACCTGTTTAGTAGACGATAATTTATGTTCCATTGGTTCCATGAACCAAGATATTCGTTCTTACAGTTTGAATTTTGAAGTCCAAGCTTTTATTTATTCTTCTGAAATGAACCAAAAATTTGCCGAAATTTTTATAGAAGATATGAAACATTGCACCTTACTCACTCCAGAAATGATTAGTCAACAATCTCGTTGGTTACGTTTTAAACAAAACTTTTCTCGCCTCCTCTCTCCTATTTTATAGGAAAGAGGTTTTTTTATTTTTACCTTTGCTAAAATAAATAAAAAGTGTATAATAATTTTTGTTGATGTCTTGGGGCATTGGTCAAACGGTCAAGACGCATGATTCTCAGTCATGAAATAGGGGTTCGATTCCCCTATGCCCTATTTTTTTGCTCTGGAGAGTTGGCAGAGTGGTAATGCAACGGACTCGAAATCCGTCGAACCGCCTTTATGCGGTGCGCAGGTTCAAATCCTGTACTCTCCTTTATTATCAAGGGGTTGAGCGCTTATACCATTAAATGGTATAGGCGCTTTTTTTGCTGTTTTGGGCAGAGAATTGGGCAGAACTTTTAGAAAAATTAATTAAATAACATTTTTGCTTTAAACTTAGTTTGACAATCTCTTTAATATTGCGTATTTTAAAGATAAACACTTTTGAAAGTAGGCGATTAAATGGCTAAAAAAACAATTCTGACCATTTTTCTTGTTGCAGTGGTCCTGACTGTTTTCTTCGCTTATTTCAACCATCATTTTTTCTTAACTTTCCCTTTTTCTATTTTAATGAGTTGGGGATTTATTACAGGATTTTCTCCTACAAGAAAAGTTTTGGAAAATAAACCTGAAGCAAAATAAAAAAGAACTGGACGCCATTTGTACTGACTTAAAAGTAAGATGAATTTCAAACTTTTAAAAGTCTTTGCAAAAAGGTTCAGTTCTTTTTATTTTATTTATAATACTTTAGCTAAAAAATCTTGGGTGCGACTATTTTGTGGGTCATTAAAGACTTTTTCTGGACTTCCTTGTTCAAGAATTTGTCCATCGTCCATAAATAAAATACTATCACCCACTTCTTTTGCAAATCCCATTTCGTGGGTGACAATCACCATGGTCATCCCTTCTTTAGCTAAATCTTTCATCACGCTTAAAACTTCCCCAACCATTTCCGGATCAAGAGCTGAAGTGGGTTCGTCAAAAAGCATGACATCTGGTTCCATAGCCAAAGCTCTAGCTATGGCAATTCGTTGTTGTTGTCCTCCTGATAAGGATTGAGGATAGGCTGTTGCTTTATCAAAAAGACCTACTTTTTCCAATAAATCTAAAGCAATTTTTTCAGCCTTTTCCTTTGAGATTTTTTTAACTTTAATTGGGGCTAAAGTAATATTATCTAACACTGTCATATTGGGAAATAAATTAAATTGTTGAAAGACCATGCCCATTTTTTCCCGCATTTTAAAAATATTATTACTTTTAGCAGTAATATCCACCCCTTCAAAAGAAATCATGCCAGAATTAGGCTTTTCTAAAAGATTTAAACAACGTAAAAAGGTAGACTTTCCTGAACCAGATGGGCCAATAACCACAACTACTTCACCTTTTTTTATTTCATAATTGATTCCCTTTAACACTTCATTAGGACCAAAAAATTTATGCAAATCTACCACTTCAATTAATGTTTCGCTCATGTTATTTCCTTTCTAATTCACATAGCCTTTACTTAATTTTTTCTCCCAAAGACCTAAGAGACGGCTAGTGGTAAATGTTAGTACAAAATAAATGACTGCTGCAGCTAAAAGAGGTTCTAACCCTTTAGACGTAATTCCTTGAATAGAGTTGGCTCCATAAACTAGTTCTGCCACCCCAATAGCTGAAAGTAAGGAAGAATCTTTAATCACTGTGACAAATTCATTTCCTAATGCCGGTAAAATATTACGAATCGCTTGAGGCAAAATCACAAAACGCATGGTTAAAGTTGGTTTTAGTCCTAAAGAATAAGCAGCTTCTGTTTGCCCCTTACTAACTGCTTGAATGCCCCCTCGAACAATCTCTGCCACGTATGCTCCTGAGTTCATAGCAAGAGGAGTGATTCCTGCAATAAGTAAAGCAAATTCCACATTCATAATATAAAATCTAGGAACTGGAATTTTCCCATACAATAAAATAAATCCGATTAAAATTTGTAAAAACATAGGTGTTCCACGAAATATTTCAATATAAGCTGATGCTAAAAAATGTAAAATTTTATTTTTTGATAGTTTCATTAAAGCTAGTAAGGTTCCTAAAATAGCCCCAAGAACCACGGTAATTAAAGAAATCACCAAGGTCACTACCGTCCCATTAATTAAATACATGGAAAAATTATTTAAAAATGAAAAATCCAAAAGAATATCCTCCCTTTTATTTCAATTATTGCGCATTTTCTTCGGCAATTTGAGAATTAGTAGCAATGAATTCATCAATTTTTCCTTCATCAATGAGTTGTTGAATAACCTTGTCCACTTCTTCTTTTAAGGCTCCGGAATTTTTTGGTAACGCCACAGCGTATGCTTCGTCATCTTCTGAACTTAATGTTACATCAGCAATGCCTAAATCAGGATTTTGTTTTACATAACTTTCAGCAATGGCTCCTTCTAAAACCATACCGTCTAAGCCCCCACTAGCTACTTGAATGAGCATCGTTGTATTTTTTGGAATAGAGGTTAGTTTAGCGTTTGATAATTGTTCTTTAGCCACGTCTTCTTGAATGGAACCTTGTTGAGCACCAATATTTTTTCCAGTGAAGCTTTCAACAGTCGTGTACTCTGCTAATTTGTCTTTCTTCACAACAATTTTTTGGCTTGGAGTGTAATAAGGAATAGAAAAGTCAGCATTTTTTTGTCTTTCTTTAGTAGCAGAAACCCCAGCTAAAACCATATTTAATTTTCCTGCTTGCATTGAAGGCATTAAATTATTAAAGTCTAATTGCATGATTTTAAGTTCTACCCCGAGATCCTCTGCTACAGCTTTGGCAATATCCACATCGGCTCCGATGATTTCATTTTTTCCATCTACTTGAGCTGGAAATTCAAAAGGAGCAAAATCAGGAGAGGTTCCCATAACCAATTCGCCACTTTCTTTGATTTTTTCTAATAAATTACTATTGTCAGCTTTACTCACTGCACTATCTGTTGAATGAGTTCCTGGAGTAGTAGGTTCTGAAGAACAAGCAGTTAAAAATAAAATAGCACTTAATGTGAATAAAGATCCTAGAATTTTTTTCATATGACTTTCCCCTTTTATATTTATACATTTTATAAATCTTTTTTGCATAAATAATAATAACAAGAAATAAAAATATTGCAAGAGAAAAATTTAAATTTCTACAAAGAAAGCGTTTTATATACTATTTTTATTCTTTTAGACAATTCCAAAATGAATATTATGCAATAATTATGTATAAAAAAAGAACAAAAGAATTTAATTCTTTCGCTCTTTTTTATTTATTTATTGATTCTCTTTAGCGTGTCTAGCTGCCCGTCTTTCTTCTCGACGTTTTCTTGCCGCGATTTTTTCCGGAGAGTCTTCCCCTTTATCTCGTACTTTTTTAGTTACTTTTTCAGAGGTAAGAGAAGTTTTTGTTTCTTCTTTTCCGGCTTTTTTTTCTTCCATTTTTAATAACCGTTCCCGAATTTTTTGTTCTTCACCCGTTAGCCGAGCGTAATTAAAGAAGCGTCGTTTCGCATCATTCACATTTTTTTCAAATAATTCTTTGGCCATTTCTGGATAATTCGTTTCTAAAGAAGAAAAACGAGTTTGCCCCCGCATAAAGTCAGGCATTTTAGAAAAATCAGGTTTTTTAAAGTCCAAACTCATTGGCACTTTTCCTTGTTCTTCTAATTCTGGATTAAAGCGATATAAAGACCAGTAACCAGATTCCACCGCGTCTTTCGCTTCTTTTAGAGTTTGACTCATCCCCGCTTTTAAGCCGTGGTTAATACATGGTGTGTAGGCAATAATAATAGAGGGGCCAGGAAAGTTTTCTGCTTCAGTGAAAGCTTTAATGGTTTGCATTTGGTTAGCTCCAGAGGCAATTTGAGCCACGTACACATTTCCATAACTCATAGCCATTAAGCCTAAATCTTTTTTACCAAAATATTTACCAGAAGCAGAGAATTTAGCAATAGCAGACGCAGGGGTTGCTTTAGAAGTTTGCCCTCCTGTATTGGAGTAAACCTCATTATCCATCACTAAAATATTCACATCAGCTCCCGTGGCAATCACATGGTCAATGCCCCCAAAACCAATATCATAGGCCCAACCGTCTCCACCGATCATCCATTGAGATGGTTTCACAAATTGATCTTTCATAGCATAAATTTCTGCTAACTGTTTGTTGTCTTCTTTTAAAAGAGCTTCTTTTAAAGCAGCTTCTAATTTAGTTGCTCTTTGACGGGTTCCTTTTCCTTCTGACAAATGATTTAGCCAGTCTTCCATTAATGATTTCAAATCATCAGAAACAACTTCTAAAGCTTTTCCCATTAAAACGGCTAGTTTTTCCCGCCGAACTTCATTGGCCAGATACATGCCATAACCAAACTCGGCATTGTCTTCAAGTAAGGAATTGGACCAAGCGGGACCTTGTCCTTGGTCATTTGTTTTATAAGGAGTAACTGGAAAAGCTCCCCCATAAATTGAAGAACAACCAGTGGCATTAGAAATTTGCAAACGATCCCCATAAAGTTGCGTTAATAGTTTCAAATAAGGGGTTTCTCCACACCCAGGACAAGCAGAAGAAAATTCAATTAAAGGTTCATTAAACTGTGTTCCTACTACTGTTTCTTTATTTTTTGCAGGATTTTCTTTAGTTTTTAAGGTCATGGCAAAAGCCCAGTTCACTGCTTGTTCTTTTTGCGTTTCATAAGGCATTAATTTTAAAGCAGCACCTTTTTTTGGACAAGCTTCTACACAAAGCCCACAGCCGGTACAATCTTCTAAAGAGACTTGAATGCGATATTTCAAGCCATCAGCACCTTTTAAATCTCTAGTAATAAAACCTTCTGGTGCATCTTTTAATTCTTCATCTGTAGCTAAAAATGGGCGAATAGAAGCATGAGGACAAACAAAGGCACATTCATTACATTGAATACAGAAATTTTCATCCCAAACAGGAACTTCTAAAGCAATACCACGTTTTTCATATTGGGTTGTCCCAAGAGGCATGGAACCATCTGTTAAACCATTGTCAATTAAGTTTTGAACCGTGATTTTTTCCCCTTCCATTTCATTAACTGGTTTAGAAATATTGTAGAAAAATTTCGGTAAATGACTAGGTTTTTCTTGTTTTATCATTTCTTCTTCTAACCAAGAAGCAGGAACTTGCACTTCATGTAATCTTTCCACGGTACCATCAATGGCTTTAATATTTTTATCAACGACTGCCATGGATTTTTTTCCATAAGCTTTAAAGGCACTTTCTTTTAAAATAGGTAACACTGTTTCAAAAGGAATAATATCTGTTAAACGGAAAAAGGCTGTTTCCATGGCCGTATTAATTCTTCTCCCAAGGCCCACTTCTTGTGCTAGAGAAACGGCATCAATTGTATAAAAATGAATCTTGTTTTCTGCTAAATATTTTTTCAATTTAACAGGTAAATTTTTATCTAATTGTTCATCGTTCCAAGGAGTATTTAATAAGAAAATTCCTCCTTGTTTCAATCCTTTTGTTAGATCATAAAGGTGAAGATATGCTGGATTATGGCAAGCGATAAAGTCTGCATTTTCAATTAAATAACTGGAACGAATTGGAGTATCTCCAAAACGTAAATGAGAAACGGTTAAGCCACCTGATTTTTTAGAATCATAGTAAAAATACCCCTGGGCAAATTTATCTGTATTATTTCCAATAATTTTAATCGCTGATTTATTCGCTCCAACAGTACCATCAGAACCAAAGCCCCAAAATTTTGCTTGATAAGTTTTAGGATTGGTTAAATCTAATAAAGGTACAGGATCTAAGCTTAAGTGAGTCACGTCATCAGTAATACCTACTGTAAATCGTTCTTTCATTTCAGAAGGATTTTTAGCAAGTTCATTAAAAATAGCTAAAATATGATTTGGTAAAACATCTTTTGAACCAAGACCAAATCGTCCTCCAATAATAGTTGGATGAACATTTGCTTCATAAAAAGCACTTTGCACATCTAATAATAAAGGTTCTCCTGCAGCTCCGGGTTCTTTCGTTCTGTCTAACACTGCAATTTTTTCCACGGTTTTTGGTAACTTAGCGATTAATTTTTCACTAGGAAATGGTCGGAATAAGTGAACATTTAAAAAGCCTACTTTTTTTCCTTGTTTATTAAGGTAATCCACCGTTTGTTCAATAATTGGCCCCACACTACCCATGGAAACAATGACCTCAGTAGCATCAGGTGCTCCATAATAGTTCACTAAATCATAATTTGTTCCTCGAAGGTGATTAATTTTTCCCATGTATTTTTCAACAATACTTGGAAGTTGATCATAATAACGGTTCACTGTTTCTCTTTGTTGAAAAAAGATTTCAGGAGGTTGATTTGCCCCAGAAACAGTGGGATGGTTAGGATTCATTCCCCGACTTCTAAATTTTTCTAAAGCTTCTTCATTGACTAAAGATTTAAGTTCATCATAGTCAATGACGTCAATTTTTTGAATTTCATGACTGGTTCTAAAACCATCAAAGAAATTTAAAAATGGAACACTTCCTTCAAGAGAAGCTAAATGAGCTACTGCTGAAAGATCCATTACTTCTTGAACAGAACTTTCCACTAACATGGCAAAACCAGTTTGTCTAGTAGCCATTACATCACTGTGGTCTCCAAAAATACTTAAGGCATTACTTGTGACTGCCCGTGCGGCCACATGAAATACTCCTGGAAGTAATTCTCCTGCGATTTTATACATATTAGGAATCATTAAAAGCAACCCTTGAGAAGAGGTGTAAGTACTAGACAATGCCCCAGTTTTTAAGGAACCATGTAAGACTCCTGCAGCCCCTGCTTCTGACTGCATTTCCACTACTTTCACACTTTGACCAAATAAATTTTCTTTTCCTTGACTGGACCACTCATCAACGAGTTCAGCCATGGTAGAACTTGGGGTAATAGGATAAATAGCCGCAAGCTCTGTGAAGGCATAGGAAATATAAGCCGCTGCTGTATTTCCATCCATCGTTTCTTTTTTTCTCATCTATTTTAACTCCTTTAGGAAAATTATTTCTTCCTTAAGTATATTCCAAAATTTCACAAATTCAAACTCATATTATGAAAATTTAATGATAATCATCTTCTTTGCTTTACCTGATGTTTTCCCTTTTTCTGCCCCTTTTAACAAAAATATCCAAAAACAACCCCTTGTAGCCTTAAAGCCACAAGGGGTTTCGTTACTTTTTAATATAATTCTAAATATTGTTCTCTTTCCCATTCAGAAACAGTTTGGCGGAAGGCCGCCCATTCCATTTTCTTAGCTTCCACAAAATTATTATAAATATGATTTCCTAAAGCCTCTTTTACCACTTCATCTTTTCGCATGGCTTTAATAGCATTGTGCAACGTAGA
>CAMJVA010000069.1 GCA_946409145.1 uncultured Enterococcus sp.
CTTACTTTAGATGGCAATAGTTTACAAACAGAAACTTCAAATTAAGCATAAAAAACATAAAAAAATAAGCTACCCCTTTTAAAAGAGGTAGCTTATTTTTATGGTAAAGTAGGCAAAATATCTTGGTAATGATAGTTTACTTTGGTTAATTTGTGTTTTAATTTTTCATTAGCTTCTGTAAATAAATTATAGAAGAATTCTTCATCCCCAGAATCTAGCAGCACTTTTGCTTCTTTTAATAGATCTTTTTTATCTCCTAAACTTTCTATAAAAGAGATGTTGAAAATATTTGCCACATATTCCCCAAAATAGTTTTCAAAGAAAAGCTCTCCAGCTGAAGTTTTTGGATGCGCTTCTTTTACTCCCGTTAAGGCATTGACTACTAAATTAATCACGTCCACTGATTTAACAGGATCGATTTCTGGAAAACTGTCGGCTTTTTCTAAGAATGCTCCAGGGGCTAAGAGGGAGTAGTCTTCATTTTTCACACAGGTTAAAAATAAATCAATACTCGCGGCTCCTTTTGCCATAATGTCTACAACTTCAATGGCAATTTCGTGAATACTTTGGGTATCTGAGGGATAATCTTCTTCCATTTCTTTTCCGTGTTGGGCAATATCTCGGGCAATTTTTTCTAAAATATTCGGATTGTCTTTAATACTTTTGAGAAATTGCGTGAGACGATGATTAATGAGCAAAGGGAACTGTTCTTTTGCATCCATTGGTTTGCCTCCTTTATGATCATGATAGTTCTATTGTCCCTTAGTTTTTACTCTGGGTCAAATATCCATCTTCCATTGTGTAAACTTTATCACAAAAAGCGGTCATTCTTTGGTCATGGGTGACCATAATCGTGGCTTTATTTTTATCATGAGCTTCCTTTTGTAACAGTTTAACCACTTCAAAAGCCCGGTTAGTATCAAGAGCGGCAGTGGGTTCATCTGCTAGGATTAATGCTGGATTATTATAGAGGGCTTTTCCAATGGCAATACGCTGTTTTTCACCACCAGAAAGTTCTCGAGGCATTTTATTGGCTAATTCTTTTGTATCAAGAGAAGTCATTAAGTTTTCAAATAATTCTTCTTGGAAAGGACGTTTTTGAATTTTATCAAGAAAAATAAATTGATCTTTCACAGATAGAAAGGGAATAAGATTGGTACTTTGTAAAATAAAACCAACTTCTTTCAAACGTAAAGCCGTACTTTCTTTTTTACTTAAGGTGCTCACATCTTCCCCTTGAATGAAAATTTTTCCTTCTGTGGGTTGTTGTAATACACCAGCTAAGGTTAGAAAAGTAGATTTTCCAGAACCTGACGGCCCAACAATGGCCACAAATTCTCCGGGAAAAATGGCAAAATTGGTTTTCTTTAAGGCAGTAATTTTTGTATGACCTTCTCCAAATTCCTTGGAGATATTTTCTAATTGTAAACTTGCAGTTTTCATTTTTTAACCTCCAATAGCAATTAATGGATCTACTTTTAAGATACTTGGTAAGGAGAATAATCCCCCTAAAGTAGTGGTAATAATAATAATTCCGCCGTAAATAGACCAAGTAGGGCCGTTAAAAGTAAAAGGCATGGCACTAGGCATGACTAAGCTTAGGCCATAGGTAATGACAAAAGCTAATCCTGTTCCTAAAATAGCCACAAATAAACTTTGAAAAATAATACTTCCCATAATGGTTTTTGTAGGCACTCCTTGAGCTTTTAAAATACCAAAAAGTTTTTTCTTTTGCAGAGTAATCACATACATGAAAATCCCCACAACACTAGCAGTAATTAAAATTAAAACATAAACCATCATATTTAAAGTTAATTTTTCGGCTGTGTATCCAGGAAGATTATTAATAAAAGTATCTGAAGTCATTTTTTCTAAAGGTTGTTGTTTGTTTTGGGTAATTAAAATATCTTCATATTTTTTATTTTTTACAGCCACTAGATTAATAGCAATAGTATTAGTATCTTCTGGAATTTCACCGTATTTTAAAAGAGAATAGGTATTTAAATTAGTGTAAACAACGGGTTCTACGGAATAGCTGGTCTTTTTAATGATCCCTACAATGGTTAATTTGTCTTCCAAATTTCCAATGGTCACAGTGTCATTAAGCTTCAGATTTTTTTCTTTTGCTAAATCTTCACTAATAATAATTTCTTTATCATTTTGAAAAAGTTTTCCTTTAATCACTTGAGGGGTCACAAAACTATCAGCATTTGTCCCAAAAACAGAGACGTTATCTTTGGTGTCATCTTTGCTATTTTTCTTTAAAGCACCAGAATAAAACCCCACACCAGCTGTTTTGTCTCCAGTGACTCGTGTCACATCACTAACAGTTAAGCTTGAGGCGTTTACAATTTTATTGGCATTTTCATTTAACACCATTCCAGTGGCATTCCAATCACTAATGGCTTTTTTATGTCCATCAGAAAGACCGGAGGCAAGACCTGCTAAAAAGAAAACTACTAAAGCAATTAGAAAAACAATGCCTGTTAAAAGTAAATATTTTAACTTCGTATCTTTCATTTCTTTTAAGGCTAAAAACATAAACTCACTTCCTTATTATATTTGTACAAAAAAACAGTAGCACTTTTTAAGAAGAAGACAAAGGAATTTGCCTTAAAAAGCCTTTATAAAAAAAGAGTGGACTACCATAAGTAGTCACACTCTAAAAAATTATGCTAAACTATTTTGAAAATTATCAATGACTTCTTTAAGCCAGTCTTTTTTTTGCAAACTTTCAAGCCATTCTTCTGGAATAGAAGTTAAACCGTAATAAAGACCAGAAAGACCACCGCAAATACTTGCAATTGTGTCAGTGTCTCCACCAAGGTTCACGGCTTTCATCACCGTTTCTGTGTAGTTATGACCATTTAAAAAACTCCACAAACTGGCTTCTAGAGTATCCACTACATAACCAGTACTTCTAATTTCTTTTTGAGGGAGCATATTAAAGTAAGTGTTAAAAATTCGAGCAAAATAAACACTTTCAGATTGGAAAGAAGGATTACTTTGATAATAGTCTCTGGCTTTTTTTAACCCTTTAGCAACGGCCACACCTTTAAAGTGTTTTGCTTTATGAAGGCGACCTAAGACCAACTCATTGGCAATAGCTAAATACAAACCACAAGCCATTAAACTTCTTGGATGAGCATGAGTGAGGCGAGAAATATTATGAATTAAATCGTAACTTTCAGGTAAAGTGGCAAAATCTTCGCCAAACTCTTTACGTAAGAAAAAGAGCAGAGGCAAGATGCGCATTAAAGATCCATTTCCATTATCTGTTTCTGCTACGCCTCCACATCTTAAAGGAGTTAATCCTCCTTCAAAACGAGAAATGGCACGCTCAGTGGAAATACCCACATCAAAACAAACCCCAAAAGGTGTGTATTCTCCTTGTCTTAGCCAGTTTAAAAAACGTTCCATTAAGTCATCATAGTCGATTTTATTTTCCGTTAAACTAATAATAGTTGCTAAAGACATGGAACTGTCATCAGACCAAGTGCCACTAGGTTGATTATGGGTACCAAATTCTCTCATGGAGACCACAGGCTTTCTTTTTAGTTGCTCCCGGGAGATAAATTCCACTGGAACACCAAGGGCATCGCCTACAATACTCCCATAAAGACTTCCTTTTAATAGCATTTCTTCCATTTTGGCACCTTCTTTTCATTTGATAGTTCTATTGTAGACAAAATTCTTTTGAAAGGCAAAAGAAAGTCGAAACCCTTTTCAAAAATTATTCTGTGCTTTAAATGATTTTGTGATAAAATCTATTTGGAGTGATGAAAGTTAAAGGAGTATAAAAAATGAAAATAATTTTACTTTACGGTGGGCAAAGTCCTGAACATGAGGTCTCCTTATTATCTGCTTTTTCAATTTTACAAGCTATTTATTACAACTATTATGAGGTTGAATTAGTTTATATTCAAAAGGATGGGACGTTTAAAAAAGGACCTGTGATTCATGAAGCCCCAAAAGATATTGAATTTTTATCGTTAAAAAATGAAAAAACAGTTCCTCCAACATCTTTAGAAAAAGAAAATGTCATTGTTTTTCCATGTTTACATGGACCAAATGGGGAAGATGGAACCATTCAAGGGTTTTTAGAAACTTTAAATCTTCCTTATGTAGGTTGTGGTGTTTTGGCCAGTGCGTGTGGCATGGATAAAATTATTACGAAAACTTTATTGCAACAAGCGGGCATTCCTCAATTACCTTTTGTTTCAGTAGTTCAAGGCATGTGGAAAGAAAATCCACGCTTGATTTTTGAGCAATGTGAAGGTTCTTTAATTTACCCAATGTTTGTAAAACCGGCGAATATGGGTTCTTCTGTGGGAATTAGTAAAGTAGAAAACAGAGAAGAATTACAAGTAGCTTTAGGGAAAGCTTTTGCATACGATCAACGGGTGATTGTAGAACAAGGCATTGAAGCCAGAGAAATTGAAGTGGGTCTTTTAGGAAATGAAGATGTGAGAACGACTTTACCAGGAGAAATCGTAAAAGATGTTGCCTTTTACGACTATAATGCAAAATATCTAGATAATAAAATTCAAATGAGTATTCCAGCAGATATTGAACCAGAAATTCAAGGGAAAGCACAAATGTATGCTAAACAAGCCTATCAAGTCATTGCAGGTTCCGGCCTTGCCCGATGTGACTTTTTCTTAACTGCTTCTGGAGAGCTGTTCTTAAATGAATTAAACACTATGCCTGGATTTACTGAATTTAGTATGTATCCTGCTTTATGGGAAGAACGAGGCATTAAGTATAAAGACTTAATTGAAGAATTAATTCAACTAGGTTTAAATCGGTTTAACAAAAAACAAGAGAAAATAAAAACCTTAAAGGAGGACTAGAAATGCTGTCCTTTTATGAAATTGCTCGTTTTTTAGGTTTAGAAAATGAGGCAAAAAAATTTAGCAATCAAGAAATTTCCAGTGTGGAATTTGACAGCCGAAAAGTGCAAGACAAAAGTTTGTTTGTACCGATTGATGGTGCCACTAAGGGAACTTCGTATTTAAATAAAGCGATAGAAAATGGTGCTACAGGGACTCTTTGGCCTAAAGGAGAAACATTACCAGAAAATATTTCTTATTTAGTCGTGGAAAATCCTCTAGAAGCCATGCAAAAAATTGCTCAAGGCTATTTAGCAAAAATTGCTCCAAAAGTAGTGGGAATAACAGGAAGCAATGGAAAAACTACGACTAAAGATATGACAGAAAATGTGTTGAAACAAAAATTTCAAACTTATAAAACCCAAGGAAATTTCAATAATAATATTGGGCTTCCTTATACTATTTTAAAAATGCCCGAAAAAACTGACGTCTTAGTTTTAGAAATGGGGATGGATCATCAAGGTGAAATTGACTTTTTATCTCGTCTCGCCTCACCTGATGCCTGTGCTATTACTTTAATTGGTGAAAGTCATTTAGAATACTTTAAAGATCGTTCTGGAATTGCGGAAGCAAAAATGGAAATTGTCAATGGCTTAAAAGAGGATGGCTTTTTAATTGTTCCAGGAGATGAACCTTTATTGACTCCTTTAATAAAAAAAGTATCCCAAGATGTGGTGACCTTTTCATTAAATGAAGGAAAAAGTGATATTTGGGCAGACATTATCAATGAAAGCCAACATGAAATAAGTTTTACGTTGAATTTTTTCCCAGATGAAACGTTCACGATTCCCGTATCTGGAAAATTCAATGTGAAAAATGCTTTAGTAGCAGCTTACTTTGGTAAGAGATTTGGTTTAACTAAAGAAGAAGTGAAAACGGGTCTAAAAACCGTGTCTCTTACAAAAAATCGTTCTGAATGGTTGAATCATAAAAACATGGACATTTTAGCCGATGTTTACAATGCAAATCCCACGGCTATGTCCTTAGTTTTAGAAAGTTTCAGTCAGTTTAAGGCTCAAGGGAAAAAAGTGATTGTTTTAGGGGATATGTTAGAGTTGGGAAATTCCTCTCGAGAATTTCATGAAAATTTAAGTGAGCTAATTTTGCCAGAAAATATTCAAGAAGTCTTTTTATACGGTGAAGAAATGGGCTATTTAGCTGAAAAATTAAAAGCAAAATACCAGAAAAACAATCTGCATTACTACCATAAAACAGAAAAAGAATCCTTAGAAAATCAAGTGCTACAAACAATTGCCTCAGGAGATTTAATTTTATTAAAAGCAAGTAATGGGATGCATTTAAATGATCTCGTGGAAAAAATAATGAGTCTTTAAAAAATTTAGCAAGATTTAAAATTTTAAAATAAAAAAAGTTCGATTTTCTGAAAATTTGAAAAGAAAATCGAACTTTTTGCATTTTAAGTTTATTCATGGTATGATTACTTGTCGTTTTGGTTGTAATCTGAAACATTTCAGACCAGGAACTATTAAGATAAAAAAGTTTTACAGGAGGATAATATATTTGAAATTTAATGAACTAGGCTTAGCAGAAGATTTATTAAGCGCCGTTGAAAAAGCCGGGTTTGAAGAAGCCACCCCTATTCAAGCAGAAACCATTCCTTTAGCCTTAGAAGGAAAAGATGTGATTGGTCAAGCACAAACGGGTACTGGGAAAACCGCGGCTTTTGGCTTGCCTATGATTCAAAAGATTGATCCGAAAAATCCAAACTTACAAGGATTAGTCATTGCCCCAACGAGAGAATTAGCCATTCAAACCCAAGAAGAATTATATCGCCTTGGGAAAGATAAGAAAATTAAAGTCCAAGTTGTTTATGGCGGGGCAGATATTTCTCGGCAAATTAGAAGCTTAAAAGACCATCCCCATATTGTAGTAGGGACTCCAGGAAGACTCCTTGATCACATTAATCGTCACACTTTGAAATTAAAAACAGTGGAAACTCTTGTTTTAGATGAAGCTGACGAAATGTTAAACATGGGATTTTTAGAAGATATTGAAAATATTATTAAAGAAGTTCCCGAAAATCGTCAAACCTTGCTATTTTCCGCAACCATGCCTGATGAAATCAAACGTATTGGTCTTCATTTCATGCATGATCCACACCACGTAAAAATTAAAGCGAAAGAAATGACAGCTTCTTTAATTGAACAATTTTATGTTCGAGCAAAAGAATTTGAAAAATTCGATGTAATGACACGTCTTTTTGACGTTCAATCTCCAGAATTAACCATTGTTTTTGGTCGGACAAAACGTCGGGTAGATGAACTTGCTCGCGGTCTTGAAATGCGCGGGTATAAAGCTGAAGGAATTCACGGAGATTTAACTCAACAAAAACGTATGAGCGTTTTAAGAAGTTTTAAAGCTGGAAATCTTGATATTTTAGTGGCAACAGATGTGGCAGCTCGTGGGTTAGATATTTCTGGTGTGACTCACGTTTATAACTATGATATTCCTCAAGATCCTGAAAGTTATGTTCACCGGATTGGTCGGACAGGTCGAGCTGGAAAAGGCGGCATGAGCGTTACTTTTGTTACACCTAACGAGATGGGTTACCTTCATGAAATTGAAGAGTTAACGAAAAAACGTATGACACCTCTTCGTCCACCAACGGAAAAAGAAGCTTTCCAAGGGCAATTAGGACAAGCAGTAGAAGAAATTGAAGCTAAACTTGACGAAAATGGTTTAGACAAATATTTAAAAACTGCTGATAGTCTCTTAGAAAATTATGAAGCCCAAGACTTAGTAGCCTTACTATTAAAAACCTTGGCTAAAGATCCAGCAGAAACAGTTCCTGTTAAGATCACACCTGAAAGACCGCTTGCTTCAAAACGGTTTAATAAAAATCGTGGAGGAAATTCGAGAGGAAATAATCGCTCCAACAACAGTCATGGAGGAAATCGCCAAGGAAGAGATAATCGTCCTTATGGAGATAAAAAATCTCGTAATGACCGGAATAATCGGAAAGACCGTTACAAAGATTCAGATAACAAAAATCGGAAAAATTCTGATAAACGTTATGACGGAAAAAAATACGATAAAAAAGAAAAGAATTCTCGGGGAAATTCCGATCGAGGATTTACTATTCGTAAAAAAAATAATGATTAATTCATTTTAGGAAAAAA
>CAMJVA010000070.1 GCA_946409145.1 uncultured Enterococcus sp.
ATCGAGGATTTACTATTCGTAAAAAAAATAATGATTAATTCATTTTAGGAAAAAAAGTACTTTGTCTTTTATTTCCTAAATACACAAAAAAATCAAGTTCTAAACAAAAAATTTGTTTAGGACTTGATTTTTTTTACAGCAAATTAAACTGTTTTTTGGTACAATGAAAGCGCAAGGATTTTTAGGGGGAAAAGAAATGATTTTTGGCATTGGCATTGATGTGGTAGATTTAGGGCGCATGGAAAAAATTATACATAATAATCCTAAGTTTTATTTACGCATTTTAACAAAAAATGAACAAGATCTTTTTTTAGCTCACTCTAAAAAACGCCAAATAGAATTCCTTGCTGGGCGATTTGCGTGTAAAGAAGCTTTTAGTAAAGCTTATGGCACAGGAATTGGTCCCATTTCTTTTCAGGATATTGAAATTTTACGCCATAAAAACGGGCAACCTTATGTGGCAAAATCTCCTTTTTCTGGAAAATGTTTTGTGACAATTTCTCATTCAGACACAGTGGCTATTGCTCAAATTATCTTAGAAAACTGAAAGAAGAATGTTTATGACTCCAGGTTATCACCGGCCAACGGTTTTAAAAATCAAGCTTGAAAATATTACAAAAAATGTTTCTAATCATAAAAAAATGCTGAACAATGAAAAAATTTTTGCAGTGATTAAAGCGAATGCTTACGGTCATGGAGCCATTCCTGTGGCTAAAGCAGCTTTAGAAGGTGGAGCAGAGGGATTTTGTGTTGCTCTTTTAGATGAGGCGTTAGAATTAAGACGTCATGGCTTTTTAGAACCCATTTTGGTTTTAAATATGGTGGATGCTCTTTATTTACCTTTAGCTGCGGAAAATAATATATCCATTACTTGCGGCAATGAAGAATGGTTAGAAGAAGCTCTTCATTTTCTTAAAAATAATCCTTTAAATAATCCTGTTAAATTACATTTGAAAATTGACTCTGGTATGGGACGCATCGGCTTTTTTACCAAAGAAAGTTTGCAAGAAGCTTATGAAAAAATCCAGCAAGCACCTAGTTTATTTTTAGAAGGTATTTTCACTCATTTTTCCACGGCAGATGAAAAAGATGAAACGTATTTCAATGAACAGTTAGAAAAGTTTACCCAATTATTAGACGTTTTACCTGAGTTACCAGAATATGTTCATTCTAGTAATTCAGCGACGAGTTTGTGGCATAAAGCAGGAGTGGGAAACTTAGTGCGTTTAGGAATTAGTATGTATGGCTTAAATCCTTCGGGAAAAACTTTAACTTTGCCTTTTCCTTTAGCTCCAGCACTATCTTTAGAGTCTTCCTTAATTCAAGTAAAAAAAGTTCCGAAAGGTACAGGAGTGGGTTATGGAAAAACTTATGTGACCAAAAAAGAAGAGTGGATAGGAACGGTTCCCATTGGTTATGCTGATGGTTGGCAAAGAAAAATGAGCGGTTTTTCTGTTTTAGTTAAAGGAAAAAAATGTGAAATTGTAGGGCGAGTTTGTATGGATCAATGTATGATTAGACTCCCTGAAGAAGTTTCTTTAGGAGAAAAAGTGACTTTAATTGGAAAAAACTCTGGGGAAGAAATTACTTTACAAGAGGTTGCTGATCACTTAGAAACCATTCATTATGAAGTGGCTTGTTTATTATCAGACCGCTTGAACCGAGTATATGAATAAAAATTTATAAAATTTAAAAAAGAAAGGAGGTTTTTAAATGGTCAAAAGAGGAGACATCTTTTTTGCAGATTTATCTCCCGTCATTGGTTCAGAGCAAGGAGGAATTCGTCCTGTTTTAGTAGTACAAAATAATTTAGGAAATCATTTTTCCCCAACAGTGATTGTTGCCGCCATTACGGCTAAAATGGCTAAGCCTAAATTACCCACTCATATTGGTATTTTAGCCAAGGAAACAGGAATTGATAAAGATTCAGTTATTTTATTGGAACAAATTAGAACCATTGACAAGTCTCGTCTGAAAGAGCGAGTGTGTCATTTATCAAAAGAGTTAATGGATGAAGTGGATAATGCCTTAAAAATTAGTGTAGGCGTGTCAAAAGAGATGACCATTAACGAAAAAAAATTAGTTATACATAGAAAAAAATAAAAAGGAGGGGAAAACATGGGGTATTTTGTGGTTATGATCATTACTCTAGTTTTCCTTTTTTTCCTCGTAAAAAAGATTTCTTCACTGAAAAATGCTCAGGGGACAAAAGAAATTTATGGAGAAATTATTACTTTAAAAAAGGAAACAAAAGAAATTATCCTACAAACAAAAGAAGGACAACTTTTATTAAAAGTGAATCCAAAGGTTTTTTTAACCTTAGGAGAAAAAATGCGAGGGATTGCTACTTTAAAAGAGAACACTTTATTGCATTTTGAAGCTTTAGAAAGTCATGACTCTCTTTAGAAAAAAGATTAAAATTAAATGAAGTTTTAAATAAAAATTGTCTTTTAATTTCTGGTAAAAAAAGGCCCCTACGAAAGAAATGGAAACGGTCCCCTTAGTGGGCGTTGTTTTCATTTCTTTTTTTTAAATGAGAATTAACACATCTTTCAAACAAAATCGTGGTTAATCTATAAAAAATAGTTTACAATAAAAAGGAGTCGAGAAGTGTCTTCGATTCTCTTTTTTTTTACATAGTCTTATGGACTTTGCACACATATTTAAATGGGAGGGATCATATGATTAAAAAACTAGCCGCAAATATCGGCGAGTATAAAAAATCCAGCATTCTGACCCCGATTTTAGTAATTGGGGAAGTTGTTATGGATATTGTAATTCCCCTGGTCATTGCCGTTTTAATCGACAAAGGTATTCAGGAAAAAAGTAAAGACGCCATTTTATTTTATGGTGGAGTGTTATTAGTTTGCGCCCTTGTGGCTCTTTTTTTTGGCACCATGTCAGGAAGATTTGCTGCAGTTGCTTCAGCAGGTTTTGCTAAAAATGTTCGGGGTGCCATGTTCAAAAATATCCAAAGTTTTTCATTTTCTAATATTGATCGGTTTTCAACTAATAGTTTAGTGACTCGGTTAACGACAGATGTTACTAACGTACAAAATGCTTATCAAATGATTATTAGAATGCTCATTAGAGCACCTTTAATGTTAATTTTTTCTTTGGTCATGGCTTTTTCTATTAATAGTGAACTAGCTTCAACTTTTATTATTATTTTGCCCTTATTAGCCATTGGACTTTATATTGTTGTTAGAATTGCTCATCCTTTATTTGAAAAAGTATTCCGCATTTATGACAAAATGAATAATGTGGTGCAAGAAAATATTCAAGGAATTCGCGTGGTAAAATCTTATGTAAGAGAAGATCATGAAATTAGTAAGTTTAAAAAAGTATCCAATGAAATTTTTAAAGTCTTCTCAAAAGCAGAAGGAACCGTCGCTTTCAATGCTCCGTTACTTCAATTTTGTATGTATACGACTATGCTTTTAGTCTCATGGCTTGGAGCTCATTTAGTGGTGGAAGGGAGCATGACCACAGGAGAACTTGTGAGTATGTTTTCTTATGCTATTCAAACTTTAATGAGTTTGAATATGTTATCAATGATTTTTGTGATGCTTTTAATCGCTCGGGCTTCTGGAGAGAGAATTGTGGAAGTTTTAGATGAAAAAAGTGATTTAACGAACAATGAAAAAGCATTAACCACTGTTAAAAATGGTGATGTAGAATTTAAAAATGTTTCCTTTAGTTATAGTAATGACAAAGAAAAACGTGCTTTGAAAAATATTTCCTTTAAAGTGAACTCAGGGGAAGTTGTAGGGATTGTGGGAGGAACAGGAAGTGCCAAATCTTCTTTAGTCCAACTTATTCCAAGACTTTATGATGCTTCTTCTGGTGAAGTTTTAGTGGGAGGAATTAATGTCAAAGATTATGATTTGGTGACTTTAAGAGATAATGTTTCCATGGTTTTACAAAACAATGTTCTCTTCACTGGAACCATTGCCTCCAATCTTCGTTGGGGAAATGAAGCAGCAACAGAAGAAGAATTAAAACAAATGGCAACTATTTCTCAAGCAGATCCTTTTATTCAAGAGTTTTCGGAACAATATAACTCTCCTATCTCTCAAGGTGGATCCAATGTTTCTGGGGGACAAAAGCAACGTCTAACCATTGCTCGAGCTCTTTTGAAAAAACCTAAAATTTTAATTTTAGATGATTCCACCTCTGCAGTAGATACGAAAACCGATCGTTTAATTCGGGAAGGTTTGAAAAAAGAAATTCCTGGAACAACCACCTTTATCATCGCCCAACGGATTAGTTCTGTGGAAAACTGTGACGAAATTATTGTTATGGATAAAGGAAATATAGTAGCTATTGGCACTCATGATGAACTCTTAAAAACAAACGATATTTACCAAGAAATGTTTGAAACTCAACAGAAAGGATTTGGTGTTAATGCAGAATAAACAACGACCAAGCACAAAGAATCCTTTCCGTGCTTTAAAAAGATTATTTGGTTATATGTGGTCAGGTTATAAAATCCAATTAATTATTGTCATTATTTGTATTTTACTGTCAGCTTTTGCCAATGTTCAAGGTTCTTTATTTATTCAAACGGTTATTGATGGCTATATTACCCCTATGGTCACTGGAGAAGTAAAAGGCTTTTCTGGATTACTTAATGCTATTATTAAAATGGCGGCCATTTATGGTGTGGGAGTGATTACCACTTTAATTTTTAACCGAATGATGGTAAAAGTTTCCCAAGGGACCCAAAAGAAAATCAGAGACGATATGTTTACTCATATGGAAAGTTTACCTATTCGTTATTTTGATCAACGGACTCAAGGGGATATTATGAGTTATTACACCAATGATATTGATACCTTGCGTCAAATGATTTCTCAAAGTATTCCTAATTTATTTGCTGCTTTAGTGACATTTATTTCCGTCTTTGTAGCTATGTTTACTGTTTCTGTTCCTATGACTCTTTTAGTGATTGTGTCTGTTTCTTTAATGATGGTCATGATCCGGGTGGTTTCTGGAAAAGCTGGAAAATATTTTGGCGCCCAACAACGATCCATTGGGAAGTTAAATGGTTATATTGAAGAAATGATTCACGGACAAAAAGTAGTGAAAGTATTCAATCATGAAAAAGAAGTCATTTCTGGTTTTAATGAATTAAATGAAGAATTATGGAGTAACGCCACTAACGCTAACGTTCATGCCAACTCTTTAATGCCCATTATGATGAACTTGTTAAATATTCAGTACTGTTTAATTGCAGTTGTAGGTGGATTATTATCAGTTTCTGGGATGATTAAATTATCTGTAGGACAATTAGCTAGTTTCTTACAATTATCCCGTTCTTTAAATAATCCTATTGCGCAAATTTCCCAACAAATTAACTTTGTAATTATGGCCTTAGCTGGTGCTGAAAGAATTTTCCAACTTTTAGATGAAACTCCTGAAGTGGATGAAGGTTACGTTACCTTAGTGAATGCTAAAAAAGTTGAGGGAACTTTAGTAGAGACTACTGAAAGAACTGGTCTTTGGGCTTGGAAGCATCCTCATGAAGATGGGAGTGTCACTTACAAAGAATTATGTGGTGATGTGACTTTTGAAGATGTTAACTTTGGTTATTATGATGATCGAATGATTTTAAAAGAAATTAATCTTTACGCTAGACCAGGAGAAAAAGTTGCTTTTGTGGGAGCGACTGGAGCTGGAAAAACAACGATTACTAACTTGATTAATCGTTTCTATGACATTCAAGAAGGTAAAATTCGTTATGATGGGATTAATATTAAAAAAATCAAAAAAGATTCCTTGCGTCACTCTTTAGGAATTGTTTTACAAGACACGCATTTATTTACTGGTACCGTCAAAGAAAATATTCGTTACGGAAAATTAGATGCCACAGATGAAGAAGTAGAAAAAGCGGCGAAATTAGCTAATGCTGATAGTTTTATTGAAAACCTTCCTCAAGGATATGACACGATTATAACAGGAGATGGAGAAGGAATTTCTCAAGGACAACGGCAACTTTTAGCTATTGCTAGAGCAGCCATTGCAGATCCTCCTGTTATGATTTTAGATGAAGCCACCAGCTCCATTGATACAAGAACAGAAGGAATTGTCCAAGGTGGCATGGATTCTCTCATGAAGGGGCGGACTGTTTTTGTAATTGCTCACCGTTTATCAACGATTAAAAATTCTGATGTCATTATGGTATTAGATCACGGAAGAATTATTGAAAGAGGAGACCATGATAGTTTACTTGCTGAAAAAGGCGTTTACTATCAACTTTACACAGGAGCTTTAGAACTTTCTTAAAAAGAAAAAGGCGGAGAAACTATTTAGTTTCCTCGCCTTTTTAAATAAAAAATTTTTACTGTTGTTCTTTTAAGACACGTAAAGCATCGTTGTAACTTGTTAAATAGCGTTCGGTAATTTGTTTGGTAGAAAGTGTAGATAAATCTTTTTGGCTTAAATACATCATAGCAATTTCATGGGCAGCTTTTTCAAAAGATACTTCAGACACGTTTATTCATCTCCTTTTTTATAGTTTAGCAAAAAAATAGTAACTGTCAAAAAAATTTGGCAAAGTCTTATCTTTATGGTAAATTAATGAAGGAAATAAATAGGCAATGGTGTTTGCCTTTAAATGTCTTTAGACTGATGACGCCTACTAAATAACCTTACTTAAGGTTTATTTAGTAGGCGTTTTTTTAGGAGGAAAAATATGCAAGCAACTGGAAAGTACATGGCAAAATGGTTAGGCTTATCTTTAGGAATTGGCGTCATCATGGGGGGACTGTCAACATTTTTCTTGAACAGTTTAACGTTTGTGACGGGACTAAGAGAAAATAATTCTTGGATTATTATTTTCTTACCTCTAGTGGGATTGTGTTTTAGTTTTTTATATACTAAATATGGGAAAAATGCTCAAGGTGGGAATAATTTAGTAGTTTCTCAGGCTAATGGTGGAGAGGAAAAAATTCCTTTACGTTTGATTCCCTTAACGTTATTGGGCACTATTTTTACTCATTTAACAGGGGGATCTGTGGGTCGAGAAGGAACGGCTGTTCAAATGGGGGGAAGTGTGGCGGACTTTTTTGCCCGTTTTTTCAAAATTACTGGAGCAGATAGAGAAGTGCTCATTGCTTCTGGAATGGCCGCTGGTTTTAGTTCTGTATTTGGGACACCTTTAGCTGGAACCGTCTTTGCCCTTGAAGTGTTAATTGTGGGACGAATTCGAACTGAAGCTTTATTCCCTGCTTTTTTTGCTGCTTTTTTTGGGAATCTCACTACAGAAATGTTAGGAGTCCATCACACACACTATTTAATGGGAAGTTTACCTGAATTAACTTGGGTATTGTTTATTAAATTATTTTTTGCTGGTATTATTTTTGGTCTTGTGGGGAAATTATTTGCTTATAGTATTAAACAAGTGAAAAAATTCTATGGAAAAATTTGGCCGAATCCTCTTTTACGTAATACCTTAGGAGGAGTCGTCGTGGTTTTATTAGGAATTTTAGTAACCAAGCGATACTTAGGTTTATCTACTTATTTATTAGATGATGCTTTTTCAGGAGTTAGTCATGTGGGAGATTTTTTAGGTAAATTAATTTTTACGGTGCTTTCTTTAGGAGCAGGTTTTCAAGGTGGCGAGGTGACACCACTTTTTGAAATAGGGGCTACTTTAGGAGCTGATTTAGGACGCTTATTAAATGTAAGCTTACCTTTTTTAGCCGGACTAGGTTATATTGGAGTTTTTGCGGCGGCCACTAACACGCCGATTGCTTGTTTTATTATGGGAATTGAACTTTTTGGTGGAGATTATAGTTTATACTTCTTTTTAGTCTGTGTTTTAGCAGTACTTATTTCAGGTCATGAAGGCATTTATAGTAGTCAATTTTTTCCTAGAGAAAAAATTACTCATGGAAAAACCAATTTAAACCTAAGAAAAAAGTAAATATCCACCCGTGAAAACGGGTGGCTTTTTAATACCCCTAGAAGGGGTC
>CAMJVA010000071.1 GCA_946409145.1 uncultured Enterococcus sp.
TGTTCCGCTCCTTTTGCTATTTAATAGTCTTTTAGTTTTAAATTTGTGCCCAAACACTTTCTAAAACATTGGTTTGTGTGCGATCTGGTCCCACAGAGAAAGTGGAAATTCTAACATTCACTAATTCAGAAATACGATGAACATAATTTCTCGCATTTTCTGGCAAATCACTTAAAGTTTTACATTGGGTAATATCTTCTGTCCAACCAGGTAATTCTTCGTAAACCGGTTTACAACGAGATAATTCCTTCAAACTAGCAGGATAATGATAGATTAATTGGCCATCTAATTCATAAGCGGTACAAATTTTAACTGTCTCAAGACCTGTTAAAACATCAATAGAGTTTAAAGCAAGATTAGTAATACCAGACACTCTTCTAGAATGGCGCATCACCACACTATCAAACCAACCGACTCTTCTTGGTCTTCCTGTCGTTGTACCATATTCTCTTCCCACTTCACGAATTCTGTTTCCTACTTCATCAAATAATTCAGTAGGGAAAGGACCGTCTCCTACTCTTGAAGTATAAGCTTTACATACTCCAACTACTTTATTAATTTTTACTGGACCGACTCCAGAACCAATGGTCACCCCTCCGGCTACTGGGTTAGAAGAAGTTACAAAAGGATATGTTCCTTGATCAATATCAAGCATTACCCCTTGAGCGCCTTCAAATAAAACGCGTTTTCCGTTATCTAATGCATCATTTAAAATAACAGAAGTATCCGTTACATATTTTTTAATTTCTTGACCATATTGATAATATTCATTGAAGATTTCATCAAAGTCTAAAGGAGTATGATCATACATTCTCATGAAGACGCGATTTTTATCCGCAATGTTGATTTTTAATCGTTCTGCGAAGATTTCTTCGTCTAATAAATCAGCAATTCGAATGCCCACCCGAGCTGCTTTATCCATGTAGCAAGGACCAATTCCTTTAATGGTGGTTCCGATTTTTTGATCTCCTTTAGCATCTTCTTGTAATTGATCTAACAAAATATGATAAGGCAAAATCACATGAGCTCGATCAGAAATTCTTAAGTTATCCGTATTAATTCCATGTTCATGTAAATAAGCTAGTTCTTTAACAATGGATTTAGGATTCACAACTACTCCATTACCAATGACACTTATTTTTTCTGGATAGAAAATACCTGAAGGAATTAAATGCAATTTATAAGTCACACCATCAAACTGAATGGTATGTCCTGCATTATCTCCTCCTTGATAACGAGCGATTACTTCGGCATTTTCACTTAAAAAGTCAGTGATTTTTCCTTTTCCTTCATCGCCCCACTGTGTTCCAACAACTACTACTGAAGACATAAAAGCACCTCTTTAATTTTAGTCTCAAACCCTTTCTATTCTAGCAAGAATCGGCAAAATATACAACAAATTTCGAATGATTTTTTTATTATTTTTATTTTTTTGGCTAAAAACCGAACTTTAATGAAAAGGAAAGGAAAAAAGAAGCTGAGTTCTTTCAACTCAACTTCTTTAAAATGGTTCTGGAATATTGGAAATAGAAGAAAATTTATTAAATTCTTTCGTAAAGAGTAACTCTACGGTACCCCTTGCTCCTGATCTATTTTTTTCAATAATTACTTCAATAATATTGTCTTTTCCAGCAGATTCTTCTTCCTCATCATCCCCATCTCCCCGGTCATAATAATCTTCCCGGTATAAAAAGGCGACAATGTCTGCATCTTGTTCAATGGAACCTGATTCACGAATATCTGATAAGACAGGGCGTTTATCTTGTCTTTGTTCTACACTTCTGGATAGCTGAGACAAGGCAATGACTGGAATATGAAGTTCTTTGGCTAATTTTTTTAACTGGCGAGAAATTTCTGATACTTCTTGTTGCCGATTTTCTCGTCCGGTACCTTCAATTAATTGCAGGTAATCAATTAAAACTAACCCTAAGTTATTATTTTCTTGCGCTAATTTCCGACATTTTGCCCGAATTTCAGAAATTTTAATTCCGGGAGTATCATCAATAAAAATATTTGCTCTAGATAAACTTCCCATAGCAACGACTAGACTTTGCCATTCTTCATCAGAAAGTTGCCCTGTTCGAAGGTGACTGGCATCAATAGAACCTTCTGCACAAAGCATCCGGTTTACTAAAGACTCCGCCCCCATTTCCAAACTAAAAATAGCTACCGCTTTATCTGTTTTTGTCCCTACATTTTGCGCAATATTTAAGGCAAAAGCCGTTTTCCCCACGGCTGGACGAGCTGCTAAAATAATTAGTTCTTCTGGTTGCAAGCCCGCTGTCATTTTATCTAAGGCAAGATAACCTGTGGGAAGGCCAGTAATTTCTTCATTATTTTGATACAGTTGATCAATATTAGCAATGGCTTGATTTAAAACTTCAGCAATGGATAAAAAACCCGTCCGATTTCTTTTTTCAGAAACCTGCAGAATATTTTTTTCCGCTTGGTCTAAAATACTTTCTACATTTTCATTTTGCTCATAACCTTCAGTTACAATCTGTGTTGCTGTTTGAATTAAGCTGCGCAAAAGAGACTTCTCTTCAACAATTTTTGCGTAATAACCAATATTTGCTGCTGTGGGAACGGCTAAAGCCAGCTCTGATAAATAACTTAATCCACCAACATCTTCTAGTAAATCGCCTTTTTCCAATTCATTTTTCACAGTGATCACATCAATCGCTTCATTGTGATCGTTTAAAGTTTCCATTGCTTGAAAAATAATTTTATGGCTACGTTTATAAAAATCTTCACTTGTAATATATTCTAAAGACTCCACGAGGCGATCAGCATCTAGAAAAATTGACCCTAAAACCGCTTGTTCAGCTTCAAGGTTTTGAGGGGGGATCCGCTCTTCAAGGATCTCATTCACAAAAAATTTCCTCCTTTTTGATACTAATCTATTTGTCTATTGTAACTGCCTTATGTAAAAAAGAAAAGTTAAATTAATGTAATATCTTCTCAGAAAAATTTCCTAAAAAATTAGTAACTTTAAGCTGAATAAGAAAAAATTACTTCAGCTAACAAAGAATTAAAGCATTTTAACCTTAAGAAAACCGGGATAAAAGTCCTTGGACTTTTATCCCGGTTCATTGATTACTCACTCACAACATGAACTCTTAATTTTGCATTTACTTCAGGGTGTAATTTTACAGGAACATTGGCAAATCCTAAAGCACGTAATGGTTGAGGTAAATCAATTTTTCGTTTGTCTAATTTCACACTATATTGTTTTTCTAAAGCTTGGGCAATTTGTTTAGAGGGAATAGAGCCAAACAGTCTCCCATCATCTCCAGCTTTAGCTTTTATTTCAATCACTGTTTTTTCGTCTTCTAGTTTTCCTTTTAAGACTTTTGCTTCTTCTAAAATTTCAGCCTCATGTTTTTCTTGGGCTTTTTGTTTGGCGGAAAGTTCAGAAAGACTTCCCTTATTTGCTTCTTTAGCCAAACCATTTTTAATTAAATAATTTTGTGCATAACCATCTGCCACATTTTTTACTTGGCCTTTTTTTCCTTTTCCTTTGACATCAGCTAAAAAAATAACTTGCATTTAAAGTATCCTCCTTCAAAATTTTCATTCATTTTCTTTTTCATTTTTTTCAATGGCTTGAATTAATTTTTCTCGAGCCTCAGAAACGGTACTAGTTAATTGTACCGCAGCATTAGTAAAATGACCACCGCCACCTAAGTCTTCCATAATCACTTGCACATTAATGGAGCCATCGCTTCTAGCGCTAATGCCGATTTGTCCATCTGTTCTTTTGGTAATAACAAAAGATGCGTGAATATCTTGCAGTCCTAATAAGGTATCTGCAGCCTTAGCTGAAGTAACAGGATCATATTCATGGGTTTCACTGCCGCAAACTAACACGACACTTTTACTTAAGTATTCACTTTTAGAAATTAAACGACTCATTTCTAAATAACTTGCTAAATCAGAACTTAATAAATATTCTACTAAACCAAGGTCAGCACCTTTTCCTTTTAAATAACTAGCCACATCAAAAGTTTTTGAAGTGGTGCGAACTTTAAAGGATTTCGTATCCACAACCATCCCAGAATACAGTAAAGTTGCTTCAATTTTAGTAAGCTGTTTTTTCCGATTAGAAGCAAAATCAATTAATTCTGCTACTAATTCAGAAGCAGAAGAAGCGGAGGATTCTAAATACACCAACAAAGGTTGTTTAGGGAACTCTTCTCCTCGACGATGGTGATCAATAATAACAATTTTCTCAAAATCTTGGGAAACTTCAGGAGAAATTGATAAGCTAGGACGATTATAATCCACCATTACTAAAAGAGAATTTTTTGATTTCCGTTGTAGCGCTTCTTGAGGGGTAATAATTAACTGAGCTAATTCAGGATATTTCCGAATTTCTTTAAGCGCTTTTTCCACGTCTGGAATCATTTTTTTCGGATCTAAAACAATCCAGGCTTGTTTTTCATGGAACCTTGCTAAAGTAGCCACGCCCACGGCTGAACCAATAGCATCCATATCAGGATAATTATGTCCCATAATAAAAATAGCGTCACTATCTTCCAGTAATTCTCCTAAAGCTGTTCCAATGGCACGAGAGCGAACACGAGTACGTTTAATATTAGATGAGGTTTTTCCCCCAAAATACTGAGGTTTTCCTTCTTGACCTTCTTGAGTTAAAACTACTTGATCTCCTCCGCGTACTAAAGCCATATCTAAATTATTTTGTGCCGCTTTTCCAATTTTTTCTGAATTTCCTGCGCCATAAGCTACCCCCATACTTACTGTAATGGGAATATCTTCTTCACTCGTCGCTTTTCGAATAATGTCTAGTAAATCGAATTTTTTTTCTATCATTATTTCTAAAGCTTCATACTGACAGGAAAAGAAATAACGCTCAGAATTAATTCGTTTATAAAAAATACGATGATCATTCATCCAATCTGAAATATAAGTGGTTAAAAAACTATTTAAATAAGAAACTTGTTTTTCGTCCATTTTATCTGTGGCATCGTCATAATTATCTAAAGAAATAATTCCTACCACTAATCGAGCTTGACGATTTTTTTCCAAAAGATCATTTTCTCGCGTCACATCTTGGAAATAAAGCAAACCATTTTTTTCATCATGAGCAATCTGATAATACTGTTCTTCGTAAAAGACCCAGGGTTTATTTTTTTGACTGATACTAATTAATTGAGAAATTCCTTCACTGGTTGAAAGAAACTCAGATTCTCCTAATTGTAATAAAGCATAAGGATTTGCCCATTTTAAATGATAGCTTTCATCGTAAGCAATTACCCCTACAGGCAGAGTATTCACCGCTTTATTGGTGGCCGTAATGGCTTTTGTAGTCGCCAATTTAATCGTTTGTTCATTCGTTAAATCCATCATGTGAATTACTTGGAAAATATTATATGCTAGAAAAACATTGAGCAAAATAAAAACTGCGCCTTTAATTTCCCAAGGCAAATCTAAGATAAGGGTGGTAATTTCTAAAATCGTTAGTAAGACAACAATTATCAAAAATTTATTTTTGGCCTTCTTATCCATAATCTACTCCTTTCTAGGAAGGATCCACTTACATTTTAGCATATTTGCTCTTTAAAATGGATAAGAAGTTCACAGGTAATGTTTCACGTGGAACAATTAAAAAATATGTATAAATAAAAAAAACAATAAAGCCGGAAATTATATTTCCGGCTTTATTGTTATAATGTTATTTTATCCTTCTAAAACATTTTGAATAGCTGCTAATTCTTCAGGAGAGAATTGAATATTTTCTAAAGCCCCTAAATTGTCATCTAAATATTTTAGTTGAATTGCTCCAATGACCACACTTGTAACAGCTTCATGTCTTAATAACCAAGCTAAGGCCATTTGTGAAAGACTTTGACCGCGAGATTCAGCAATTTTTCTTAAGCTTCTTAATTTTTCTTGTGTTTTTGGTTTAGCTTCAGGAGATAATAAAGCCGCATTCGTCCGATGAGGATTGAAATCATCTGGAATTTTTTCACTGCTAGCATTGGTTAATAACCCTTGAGCTAAAGGACCGTAAGCCATGAGTCCCGCATTATTTTCTTTCAGAAAATCAATTAAGCCATCTTCAGCTTCACGATTAAACATGTTGTAAGAGAATTGGTTAATAACAAATGGTGTTCCTTTTCGTTTAAAGATTTCAACAATTTCTTTTGTTTCTTCTAAGTTATAGTTAGAAATTCCTACATATAAAGCTTTTCCTTGACGAACCATTAAATCTAGGGTTTCAGCTGTTTCTTCAAAAGAAGTATTAGGATCTGGACGGTGAGTATAATAAATATCAAAGTAATCTAAGTTTGTCCGTTTCAAACTATTGTCAATGCTAGCGACTAAGTGTTTTTTGGAGCTCATATTTCCATAAGGGCCATCCCACATATCAAAACCAGCTTTTGATGAGATAATAAGTTCATCACGATAAGGTTTTAAATCGGATTTCATTACTTGTCCAAACGCTTCTTCAGCAGAACCATAAGAAGGGCCGTAGTTGTCCGCTAAATCAAAGTGAATAATTCCCTTATCAAAAGCTGCTCGAATAACATTTCTTGTATTAGCTAATACTCCTTCGTCTCCATGTCCCCGCCATAAGCCAAGAGAAATTGCTGGCAATTGCAAACCATTGTTTCCAGAGCGACGATAAATCATAGAATCATAACGTGAATCTGCTGCTTTATATACCATTTAAAAAAAACTCCTAAGTTTTAGTTAACCGGTTTACATTTAACAACTTAAATATAAGGGAGAAAAGAAAAAATGTCAAGAATTTATCTCTTGATTATTTTTTTTAGTCCTTGACAAAAAGCCAGAACAGAACAGCTTTCTTTTTTGTTTCGGAAACTTTTTCTTTCTTTTTTTTTCCTCATAAGCTACAATGAAAGAAAAGGAGGGGACTTAATGAAAAATAATGTTACTATTTCTCAAGTTGCTAAAGAAGCAGGGGTTTCAAAAACAACTATTTCCCGTTACTTAAACGGTAAATTTGAAAATATGTCCCAAGATACTAGACAACGCATTGAAAAAACAATTGCTCAACTTGACTATCATCCTAATCGCCAAGCCCAATCTTTGAAATCAAAAAAAAGCTACCTTATTGGAGTAGTGGTCTCTGATATTTCCAATATGTATTCCTCTCTCTTACTAAAGGGGATTGGTAGTATTTTAAGTAAAAGTAACTATCAAATGATTATTATTGACGGGGGAAATTCTTTAAAGCAAGAACAAGAGTTGCTAGAAAAACTATTAGAGCAACCTATTGAAGGAATTATTTTACAACCTTTATCTCCTGAAACAAGTCATTATGACTTTTTAACTCAGCATAAATTACCAGTAGTTTTAGTGGATCGAGAAACAGCACCTACTCATTGGCCTGTGGTAACCATGAATAATATTGCGGCCACTTTAGAAATTGCCAAATATATTATCGAAAAAGATTATGAAAAAGTCGTTGTTGTCACTGAACCTATTAAAGATGTTTTAACGCGACAATTACGCTACCGTACCTTGCGAGAACATTTAAAAATGAATGGTAAGAAAATTCAGTTAATCAGTACAGCCGTTGATGATACCTTAAAAAAAGAGCTATTAGACGCCATTCAAGGACCAGAAAAAACCGCTATTTTCGCCTTAAATGGTCGCGTTTTATTAGGAATTTTAAAAATTTTACAAGAAGAAAAAATCAATATTCCAGAACAAGTTGGCGTTACTGGCTTTGACGATTGGAATATTACTGAGCTGATCAGCCCTGGAATTACTTGTATTGAACAACAATCAGAAAAAATTGGCGAAGCTGCAGGAACCTTAATGCTACAATCTTTAGAAAAAGAAAATGCGGAAGATGAAATTATTCTTCCAGCTAAAATTCATTACCGTCATTCTTTATAGCCGACACTTTACTATTTGCTTTACTATTT